>NZ_VPBV01000014.1:0-84689 GCF_013418545.1 Acinetobacter sp. YH12136 | reverse complement strand
AAGCAAATTGGTTAATAATTTAAAGTCTGTAACAAGTAGAAGAATGCGAAATGAGTTTTTAGACTTGAGAGGGAATTATACAAAACCTGTTTTATGGTCAAGATCATATTTTGCAGGGTCTTGTGGTAGTGCGCCTTTGGAAATAATCAAACAATATATTCAGAATCAACAAGGTTGAAATTTGTGAAATTCACCTCCTCCCTGACTGACGGGTGGAGTCCTCTTTCACTTGGAGATAGAAAAATTTACAGCACTTCTTCCACCTGCAAAGTGTGGTAATAAATTTGATTACGTCCCAACTGTTTCGCACGGTACAAGGCTTGGTCTGCACGTTGTAAGAAATCGCTTTTAAAAATGTCCGCCTCACCTTTATAGACGGTAAAGCCCAAACTGATGGTGACATTACTGTCAACCAAAGATTGACTATGTGGAATCGCTAAACGCTCAACCGCTTTAAAAATATTGGAAGCCACAGCATACGCACCATGCGCATCGGTTTCTGGCAATAACACCACAAATTCTTCACCACCATAACGCGCAACAAAATCCATGTGACGAATTGAGTCTTTAATGGATTTGGCAATCGCTGAAATGACTTCATCTCCCTTTTGATGCCCATAATGATCGTTATATTTTTTAAAAAAATCGACATCGATAAAGAGTAAAGACAATGGCACTTCATCATGCCGTGCCTGTTCGAAATAGCTGTCCAGCATTTCATCAAAAGTACGTCTGTTGGATACTTTAGTCAGCGCGTCATGCTGACTTAAATGCAACAATTCTTCAGCATGAATACGGTTAATTTTTTCACTAAGTCGGGCTTGGTGCATGACCAAAAAAATCATCCGCTCACGGGTACACAGCATTTTACTGATTAAAAAACCCACTACCGTACTGCCAACCAACACCCGCCCCATCACCATCACATCAATTGGAATATACAAGGTTAATAGCATAATCATGGCAACCACAGCCGCCATTAACCCAGTCAGCAGCATGTGAAACGGCTTCACCCCCGTCAGTACAAAACCCATAATATAAATCATGCTGATGATCATCATGGCTTGGTGTCTAAACACTTCGGTATGCACCGTCATGGTCAGCCAGGTCATCGACACAATGGCCCAAAAAATCATAGCCATGGCGGCATAGGCATAATACGGGCGCAAAATTTTATAATGGGCAAAAAAGAACAGGGTCAGTAAGCAAAACGCGCCATTGACCAAGCCTAGTAAAGAGTGGATAAAATCGTGTTTAAAAAAATTACGATCAATAATCCAATAATCCCCAGTAATCATCAGCACGGTGATAATAAAGTAGATGAGTACGCCCGACCAAAAATATTGGTTAATGTTGTGCCGAGCTTGTTCAAGATGCTGTTGCCAAAACTCAACTTCCAGTTGTTTCGGAAAAACCTGCCCCGCACGTTTACGTTGACGTTTAATCAACTCTTCATTTTTTTCTTTGTCGTACTGTAGCTTGGCTAACTTATATTTGTATTCCATGGATGCTTTAAATTCCATTTAATCACGATTGTTGCACAGCAAAACTGTAACAACCTGAATATAATTTTTTTAGTGGTTTAAAAATAACACAATGTCGAAACAATTAATTCAGGCATTTCTATTTTTTATGGCTTTCGACGTTACCATTTTAACATTTATAGATTATCATCTGTTTTATTTTTCAGACTGGCAGCGCCTTGAATACGATTACTCTTATCCAGCCAGATGACTGGCATGCTCATTTACGTGATGGTTTAGCACTACAACGTACTGTTCCCGATCTTGCCAAGCAATTTTCACGCGCAATTTGTATGCCTAACCTTGTTCCACCAGTAAAAACGGTAGAAGAAGCGGAAGCGTATCGTGAACGCATCATGGCACACGTCCCTGAAGGTGTAAATTTTGATCCGCGTATGGTGTTGTATTTTACCGATCAAACCTCTCCCGAAGAAGTCAAGAAAATTAAAGCCTCTGCGCATGTGAATGCCATTAAACTTTACCCTGCTGGCGCGACCACCAATTCAGACAATGGGGTGAGCGACATTCGTAAAGTATATGCGGTGATTGAGCAACTTGAAGAACAACAAGTGCCATTATTACTGCACGGCGAAGTCACGCACAATCATGTCGATATTTTTGACCGTGAAAAACGTTTCTTAGATGAAGTGCTTTCACCATTATTACAACAATTTCCAAACTTAAAATTGGTGCTTGAACACATTACGACCTCTGAAGCAGCGCAATTTGTTTTAGAACAAGGCCGTAATGTCGCAGCAACCATTACCCCACAACATTTATTATTTAACCGTAATGATATGTTAGTAGGTGGCGTAAAACCGCATTTCTATTGTTTGCCTATTTTAAAGCGTCAAACCCATCAACAAACCTTATTAGAAGTCGCAACTAGCGGAAATCCTAAATTTTTCTTAGGGACAGATAGCGCACCGCACTCAAAAAATGCCAAAGAAAATGCATGTGGCTGTGCAGGCTGCTATAGTGCGCCTACGGCAATTGAGCTTTATGCACAAGCTTTTGATCAAGTTGGACGTATTGACCGCTTAGAAGGCTTTGCAAGCTTCTTTGGTGCAGATTTTTATGGTTTGCCGCGTAATACCAACACCATTACTTTGGTGAAAGAAGAGCAAATCATTCCAACCAGTTTAGACTACTTGGATGGTGAACAAATTATTCCGTTATATGCGGGTAAAACCATTCAATGGAGAAAAGTGTGACAGATACAACTTTGCCCGTGATGGGGCAACGTTTTCGTGGTTTTTTGCCTGTGGTGGTCGATGTGGAAACCGCAGGCTTTAATGCCCAAACCGATGCTTTGTTGGAAATTGCTGCCATTCCAATTATTTATGATGCGGATGGCAAATTTGTACCAGGTGAAGCGTATCATGCGCATATCAACCCGTTTGAAGGGGCAAATTTAGACCGTCGTTCGTTGGACTTTATTGGGATTGATCCTTTCAACCCTATGCGTATGGCTATGGCTGAAGATGAAAAAACCGCATTAAAACGGATTTTCAAATCAGTCAATGAAGTGCGTCGCCAACAGAATTGTACCCATGCCATTTTGGTCGGTCACAATGCGCATTTCGATTTAGGCTTTGTACAAGCAGCCATTGCCCGCACAGGCACGAAAAACCAAAACCCATTCCACAGCTTTTCAGTGTTTGATACAGTGACTTTAAGTGCGGTGATGTTTGGTCAAACGGTGCTGGCAAAATCATGCATTCAGGCAGGTATTGAGTTTGATGGCAAAGAAGCTCATTCAGCTTTATACGATACGCAAAAAACTGCAGAGCTGTTTTGTTTTATTCTAAATAAACTTGCGCCGCACATGGTAGAGAACTTACTCAACACAGATCAATAATACGATTTGTACTCGAACATTGAGATGTTTACAGGATGACAGACTGCGTTTGTCGTCCTGTTTTCTTTTTAGTGTTGTGGTTTTGATTCGTGCTTTTCAACCACAAGACTGAGCATCAAAATGATTTTTACTGCGAATCAGCTTTTATGCATGCAGTCTTTTGAGCTGGCTTTGGTTATAATGGCAATATTCCAATTTGTGTTATTGATTCTGCCATGTTGAAAAAAATTGTCTTGGTTTTGGTCATTCTCGCGCCTTCTGCGTTGTATCTTTATATTGTGAATCGTGAGCCTGCTCAACCTAAACCAAGCACTCAACCCGCAGCCACACAAACAACAACCACTGAAAAGCAATATCAAACCCCTGATCATTAAAATGATGCACCGTATTCAAATTTACATGCACTGATTTATTTTTAAAGATGTATTATTTTTTAAGCAAATAACAAATAGTGCGGCAGTTTTTTTAGATTCAGGTTTGACACTGTCGCTAAAAATTCATAATATACGCATCACCTCGCAACGTCCCTATCGTCTAGAGGCCTAGGACATCGCCCTTTCACGGCGGTAACCGGGGTTCGAATCCCCGTAGGGACGCCATTTATCGTGCTATACGATCATTTCTAATCCAAATTTATTATTTCAAGATTGCAGATTTGTAGTTTTTCTCTACAATACTTCGCTTCATTTCATTTTTTCTCCTATCACTTATGCCGTCATCGAATCATCAAAATGATGCTGTGCATCAAGGCAATACTATGCCTTTAAAACGTGCGATGAGCACTCGACATTTGGTTATGATTTCACTGGGCGGTGCTATTGGCACAGGTCTATTTTTAGGCTCAGGTGAAGTCATTGCACAAACAGGCCCCGTTGGCGCCATCATCGCTTATATTTTTGGTGGTTTAATTGCCTATATGGTGATGCTGTGTTTGGGCGAGCTTGCCGTACACATGCCTGTTTCAGGTTCATTTGGGGCATACGCCAAACAATATATTGGACCTGGCACGGGCTATACCATCACTTGGTTATATTGGCTCACGTGGTCGGTCACTTTAGGCACAGAATTTACCGCCGCTGCGTTGCTAATGCAGGAATGGTTCCCGCATATTTCCATGTGGATTTGGACACTGATTTTTGGTGGCGTTGTATTTGGTTTGAATATGATTTCCACGCGCTTGTTTGCAGAATCTGAGTTTTGGCTATCTTTGGTCAAAGTCGTGACTGTCATTGCCTTTATCGTTTTGGGTTTAATGGCAATTTTAGGTGCTGTGTCTTATCAAGGTTATACCTCTGCACCTTTATTTAGCAATTTAACCGCACAAGGTTGGTTTCCTGAAGGGCTATTCCCTATTTTTGCAACCATGTTAATTGTTAATTTCGCCTTTTCAGGTACAGAGTTGATTGGTGTTGCCGCAGGTGAAACCAAAGACCCTGCCAAAAACGTGCCTAAAGCAATCAATACCGCAATTTTCCGTCTGTTGATTTTCTTTGTAGGTACCATTGTGGTGATTAGTGCCTTGCTACCACATCAGGCTGCAGGTTTGGCTGCAGAAGGTGTAAGCAGCAGTCCTTTTGTAACGGTGTTTAATCAGATTGGTATTCCTTATGCGGAAGATATTATTCGTTTTGTGATTATCACAGCGTTACTCTCTGCAGCGAACTCAGGTTTATTTGCAGCTTCACGAATGATGTGGTCGCTCTCACACCAAAAGCAATTACTACAGATTTTTTCTAAGGTGAATGCGCGTGGTATTCCTTATATTGCAGTCATGGTCACCATGCTCGGTGCAATGCCAGGTTTATTGTCTGAACAATTTGCGCCTGAAACCATCTTTAAAAACCTCTTGGGTGTGGCTGCATTTACCATGGTCGTGGTCTGGATGAGCATTTGTTTAAGCCAGTTTAACTTCCGTCGCCAATGGTATAAACAAGGTAAAACCGTGCAGGACTTAGGTTTTGCTGCACCGCTATTTCCAATAGTGCCTATTTTAGGTTTTGTGTTCTGTTTTATTACTTGCTTAAGTATGGTGTTTGACCCTGAAATGCTGGCAGGTTTTATTGGCTGTATGATTTTTATTGTGTTGTGCTATCTCAGTTATTACATGATTTATCACAAAAAATCATAATGCTTTTTTAGCGATGATGTAAAACAATAGGGGCGATCTTCGGATTGCCTTGTTTTTTGAGTTGTGTTGATTAGCAATGAATACTGCAAAATACAAAGAAAATCATGCTGCTCTAATAAATGTGTCCATTTAAAAATAACTTGAAAAGCATGATTTTTACCGCTTCAAACGTATCACGACAGCAGAATAGTTTTAATTTTATTCAGTTGAACATTTTTTTCAGAATTATTGCAGAAAAGCGTTTGACACCCCCCCTTATACGCCCTATTATACGCCCACCTCTGAAACGTCCCTATCGTCTAGAGGCCTAGGACATCGCCCTTTCACGGCGGTAACCGGGGTTCGAATCCCCGTAGGGACGCCAATTTCAGAAGTAGATATTTTTTTAAGTCCCTATCGTCTAGAGGCCTAGGACATCGCCCTTTCACGGCGGTAACCGGGGTTCGAATCCCCGTAGGGACGCCAATATTCTCAACAACTGCATTGGTTGTTACATGGTTTAAAAATATAAACTTCTATTTGTCCCTATCGTCTAGAGGCCTAGGACATCGCCCTTTCACGGCGGTAACCGGGGTTCGAATCCCCGTAGGGACGCCATATTCGAGATGTTTACATCTCAACAAAAAGCCCAATCAATATGACTTGGGCTTTTTGCTATCTAACGCATTAGTTTTATATTTCAATCTGTGCGGACTGATTCAAAAACCATAGTTTAAGCTTTGAATCCGTCCACTGAGGTTTGAAAAATACGAATCAAGCTGATTTACGTGAGTTGACCTGTCCTTTAATCACCGCAGTTAAATTGCCTTTTAAATATTTGAAAAAGACTTTTAAAGGCGAGAGTTTCGGGTTTGGACGCTTGCCTTGTGCAATTGCTTTGAACTGCGCGGCATACCAAATAATTTCCATAATTGCCATTTTATCAATCATCGGGATACCAGTTTTAATTTTATCGACCCCGTAACGTACATCTTGACCCGCCAACAAACGGTTGGCTAAATCGGTTTCTACCGCAAATGGTCGGGCGATCCCAATAAAGTCACATGCACCACTGTCCAAAGCAGCATTCATGGCAACTACCGTTCTAAAACCACCTGTCACCATTAAGTGGCATTTCACCTGACTGCGAATCAATTCCGCAAAAGATAAAAAATAGGCTTCACGGGCAATGGTACTTGGTTTACGTTTATCAGCTTTAGAGCCTGCCATCGCGGGTGCTTCATAAGTACCACCTGAAATTTCAATCATATCTATACCTGCTTCATCCATGGCTTTAAACACGCTAATCACTTCTTCTTCAGTGATGCCGCCACGTTGAAAATCTGCAGAGTTTAGTTTGACTGATACAATAAAATTGTCTGAGGTCGCTGCACGTACCGCTTGATAAATTTGCATCAAAAAGCGCATACGGTTTTCAATATTGCCGCCCCATTGGTCTTGGCGTTTATTGGTCAGTGGCGATAAAAACTGGCTGATCAAATAGCCATGCGCACCATGCAGTTGAATCCCTTCAAAGCCCGCTTGCTCACAAATCTGTGCAGCTTTGGCAAAACGCTGAATAATATCGAGGATTTCATCTTCATGTAGTTCACGTGGTGTACCAAAACTCAAAGCTAAACTTGGACTAAAAGGCACAGCCGAAGGTGCAACCGTTTCTTTATTCAAACCTTTCGGACATTGCCGCCCAGGATGTGACAACTGTACCAATTGCACCATGCCATAACGTTTACCAACTTCTGCCCACTGTTTGAGCTTTTCTATATCTCGGTCTGATTCAATTCCCACAACACCCGGTTCATTTTTGGCACGTAAATCGACCATTACGTTGCCAGTGATGGCACAGCCCAAACCACCTTTTGCCCATGCTTCATATAGACCTAAATGCAGGCTATTCGGCTGCCCTGCCGTGTTGGCAAGCGCCTCACTCATCGCGCCTTTAATGATGCGATTTTTAAACATGGTATTACGAATCTGAATTGTTTCGGCAAGATGGCTCATACACTGTTCCGTATTGTGTTTTATTGGTCTTTTTTACTCTAAAGATTTTTCGGAACAGGTCAATGCCATTTTGACAAATCTTATTGTCAAAATGGTAAAACAAGTCAGCCAGCCGAAATAGCTGTTTAAAAATATTGAAGGTTTAATACTCACTGGCAGCAATCAATTGACGGGTATATTCTGTTTGCGGATGGCTAAATAACTGTACAGTATCTTGAAATTCCATGACTTTCGCTTGATGCAGCACCAACACTTTTTGACACAGTGCTTTCACCACTTGCAAATCGTGGCTAATAAACAAATAGCTCATCTGTTCTTGCTGCTGCAAACGGCGTAACAGCTGCACGACAGCACGTTGCGTGGTACGGTCTAAGGCAGAAGTCGGCTCATCCATAATTAACAGTTTAGGACGCAGCACCAACGCGCGTGCTAATGCAATCCGTTGACGTTGCCCACCCGACAATTCATGCGGATAGCGTTGTTTAAAACTCACAGGCAATTCCACTTTGCTTAGAGCTTCATCAATGCGCTGGATGATTTCAGGCTTGGACAATTGTTGCAATGCCAAACCCTCACCAATGGTTTGCTCCACATTTAAACGTGGATTTAAGCTGCTAAACGGGTCTTGAAATACAATTTGAAACTGCTGACGTAAGGGACGCAATTGGCGTTCATTCAGTTGATTCAGATCTTGCCCAAGTAGTTCAATTTTTCCCTCACTTTCAATCAATCGTGCAATTGCAAGTGCCAATGAACTTTTACCCGAACCACTTTCACCGACAATACCAATAGATTGACCTTGCGGAAGTTGCAAGCTTAACGGCTCAACCGCAACCACATAATCTTTAACCCGATTCAGCAAGCCTTGTTTAATCGGGAATTTCACAGCAACCTGCTCCAACTCCAAAATGGTCGGCAACTCATCAACCTGCAAAGCTTCACCAAAATCATGATTCAACAAGTTTTGGGTATAGGCTTGCTGCGGTCTATTAAAAATATCTGCCACACTGCCCTGTTCTTCGACCCGCCCCTGATTCATTACAATTACCCGATCTGCATAGTGTTTGACTAAATTCAAATCGTGGCTGATCAAAATCATGGCCATATTACGACGCACTTGCAGGCTTTTTAATAAATCCAAAATCTGCGCCTGCAAAGTCACATCTAAAGCCGTAGTTGGTTCATCAGCAATTAAAATATCGGGATCGAGTGCCAACGCCATTGCGATCATCACTCGCTGACGTTGCCCCCCAGATAATTCATGTGGATAACGCTTTAGTTTTTCTTCAGGCTGTGGAATGCCGACATCTGCAAGTAATTGCAGCACCCGAGCACGCGTTTTTTCTTTGCTCCAACCTTGGAGTAATAAACTTTCACCAATAATTTTTTCCACTCGATGCAACGGATTTAAAGCCGTCATTGGTTCCTGAAAAATCATGGCAATTTTTTGACCACGAACTTGTCGCAATTGTTGCGGTTTAAGGCGAAGTAAATCTTGTTCTGCAAAGACTGCCTGACCTTGCACCTGTAAATGTTCGGGCAATAAACCCAGCAATGCCAAACTACTAATAGATTTTCCAGAACCACTTTCACCAACCAAAGCAATGGTTTCGCCTGCATGCAGCTCAAAGTTTAAATCGTGCAATAAAACCTGTTGCTGCTGAATACGCAGATGACTGACTGTTAGCAATACTGCAGGCTGTGATGCAGTTGAAGAATTAACGTCTTGGATCGAATGCATCACGGGTCGCCTCCCCAATATAAATTAACAAGGACAGCACAATTGCTAAGGTAAAAAAGCCTGACAATGCCAACCACGGTGCATTTAAATTATTTTTACCTTGTAACAACAACTCCCCTAAAGATGCTGCATCGGGCGATAAGCCGTAACCTAAAAAATCCAGTGCGGTTAAAGCTGTAATATTGGCGGTTAGCATAAATGGCAACTGCGACAAACTCGAACTCATGGCATTGGGTAAAATATGCCGAAACATAATGGTACGATCGGTTACGCCTAAACTTCGCGCTGCACGGACATAGTCAAAATTTCGGGCGCGTAAAAATTCTGCTCGAACCAAGCCGACCAGTGTCGTCCAGCCAAATAACAGCATAATCACAAATAGCCAATACACACTTGGGGTAAACATGCTGACCAAAATCATCACCATGAACAGCATCGGTAAACCGCCCCACACCTCTAAAACGCGCTGACCAATTAAATCGACCCAGCCGCCATAGTAGCCCTGAATTGCCCCGACCAAAATGCCCAAAGCTGCCGATGCAAAAGTCAATGCAAAGCCAAATAACAACGATACACGCAAGCCATATAAAATTCGCGCCAACACATCGCGCCCTTGGTCATCTGTACCTAGCCAGTTTTGTGCAGTTGGTGGTGAAGGTACAGGCACGGTCAAATCTAAATTCGGAGTCTGGTAAGAAAACTCAATGAGCGGCCAAACTGCCCATCCTCGGTCTGCAATCAGTTGTTGCACCACAGGGTCTTTATAATCGGCTTCGGTTTCAAATACGCCCCCAAAAGTCGTTTCAGGATAAGCCTTTAACACTGGCAGATATAAAGATTGCTCATATTTGACCAATAACGGTTTATCATTGGCAATCAGTTCTGCCGCCAAAGACAACACAAAAATAATGATAAAGACAATGAAACAACCAAAACCCAATTTATTCTGTTTAAAACGCTGCACACGCGCCTGCATGATCGGTGACATTATTTTGCCCCTCGCGATTCAAAACTAATACGTGGGTCAATCACCTGATATAACACATCGCTGATTAAGCGTAGAATTAAGCCCAATAAGGTAAAAATAAACAAAGTACCAAAAATTACAGGATAATCACGCTGTACAATCGCCTCAAAACCAAGCAGGCCTAATCCATCTAAATTAAAAATAATTTCGATGAATAAATTCCCAACAAAGAAAATACTCACCAACGCTTCGGGTAAACCTGCAATCACAATCAGCATGGCATTACGAAACACATGCCCATATAACACACGCGATTCAGTAAGACCTTTAGAACGTGCCGCCAACACATATTGTTTGTTTAATTCTTCCATAAATGAATATTTGGTCAGATAGGTCAGCCCTGCAAAACCACCAATCACCATCGCCAATAAAGGCAAAGTCATGTGCCAAAAATAATCGGTGATTTTTCCCCACAGACTCAATTGAGCAAAGTTTTCAGACACCAAACCCTGTAAAGGAAACCACTGAAAATATGAACCGCCTGCAAAAAATACAATCAGTAAAATAGCAAAGGCAAACGCAGGAATGGCATAGCCAATCGCCAACAAAATAGAAGTGGCTTTATCAAACAACAAGCCATGCTGACGGGCTTTTTTAATGCCTAAAGGAATAGAAATTAAATAAATCAGCAAGGTGCTCCATAAACCTAAAGATAGCGATACAGGTAATTTTTCCCATAACAATTGGGTCACAGGTTTATCTTTAAAAAAGCTGGTGCCAAAATCGAACTGCACATAGCTGGTGAGCATTTGCCAAAAGCGTTCATGTGCAGGTTTATCGAATCCATATTGCGCTTCGATTTTTGCGACCATTTCATCACTTAAACCTTTAGCACCTTGATAATTGCTGCTATTGGAGGTTGCAGCAGTTTCACCGCCTGTCGCCCCCATGCCCTGAAAGGCTTCGGCTTGCTGAATCGCCTGTTCGACTGGACCGCCCGGTGCAATTTGAATCACCACAAAGTTAATCAATAAAATGAAAAACAAGGTTGGAATAATCAGGAGCAATCTTTTGAGTATGTATGTGCCCATGTACTTACCTTTTGGCAATGTTCTGGTTTATCGCAAACACTGTCATGCTTGAGTTTTAAAATCGTTATTGTTGACGTAAATAATGTGCAACTTTCTTGGCTTGGGCAGCATCACTCCACCAATAATCAATTCCTGCCGATAGTTTAGGTTTGATGGCGGGCTGACGATACATATTCCAATAGGCATACCAGTTTTCACCTTTGCCATAGGTTGGAATTTGATAATACCCCGCACGTAATAAACGATCCAAAACTTTGGTACGCACAATCAATTGTTCACGATTAGGCGCACGAATCAACTGTTGTACCACTTCATCAATTACTGGGTTTTTAATGCCTGCGTAATTATAGTTTCCTGGTTGATCTGCGGCAGCACTACTCCAAAGCTGTGCTTGCTCATTGCCTGGACTTAAAGATTGCGGCATGACACTGGTGGTCATATCAAAATCGGCACGGCGCATGCGTTCAATATATTGCGGCACATCGACATGCCGAATATTTACCGTAACGCCCAGACGTTTCATATTGCGCACAAAAGGCACTAATGTGCGTTGCAAACCATCCTGATGAATTAAAAATTCAATTTGAATGGCTTTGCCTTTGGCATCGACCAATTTACCTTGCTGAAAACGATAACCCGCTTTCAAAAGCAATTCACGGGCTTTAAGCAAGCCGTTACGGTTAAAGCCACTGGCATCAGTCACAGGATACTGCCAATTTTGCAATACGCCTTGGCGTTGAATAGGATGCAGCTTGGCCAAATAGGGTTTTAAAACAGACAATTCTGCGGCTGAAGGTGTGCCTTTGGCTTCTAATTCACTGTTAGAAAAATAACTTTGCAAACGGCGATATTGCCCATAAAACAAGGCTTTGTTTTGCCATTCAAAATCATAAGCGTAGGTTAAAGCCTGCCTAAAACGAATATCCTGAAACGCATGTCTGCGGGTATTAAAAACAAAACTTTGGGTCGGAATTGGGTTTTGGTGCTGAAATTTATGCTTGACCACCATGCCCGCATTCACAGCAGGAAAACGATATTCAGTGACCCATTTTCGTGCGGTATATTCTTCATGCAACGTGTATTGCCCCGACTTAAACCCTTCGAAGGCAATATCCAGATTGCGATAATAAACATACTTCAGGCGGTCAAAATTATAGCGCCCTTTATTTACGGGTAAATCTTTGCCCCAATAATTTGGATTACGCTTATAAGTAATGCTGCGCCCTGCATCAATCCGCTCAATAAGATACGGCCCTGAACCTAAAATCGGTTCTAGTGTGATGCGGGTAAAGTCACGCTTTTGCCAGTCTTTTTTAGAATAGATTGGCATTTGCGACAAAATCAGCGGCATTTCTGCATTGTTAGTGGATTTAAAACTGACTTTAACCTGATGCTTAGACAAGACCGTGGTTTTATCTAAATCGGATAAATACATTTGCAAACCTGGATTAGACTTGGTCTGAAAAGCATCAAAACTGAATTTCACATCATCTGCTGTAACTAGGCTGCCATCACTAAATTTAGCTTTAGGATTTAAATGAAAAATGACAAATGCAGTTTGCTTGGGGTCATAGCTGACTTTTTCTGCCAATAAGGGATACATCACCCCTGGCTCATCTAAAGAACTGCTCATGAGTGAATCGAATATAAAACTCACCCCATCGGTTGAGCTGCCCTTGCCATTCATGTCATTTAAATTATCAAAAGTGCCATTACTGGCACGAATTAAATCGCCACCTTTGGGCGCTTGCGGGTTGGCATAAGGCATAGCCGAGCGCCCCACATACTGAGGCTGGCTATGTACGGCAATATAGGGCGTGGTTTGTAACGCAGCCCATCCAAACTGCGGCAAGACCACACAACCTAAAATACAGCCCAGATATTGGTGTGTCTTTTTTATGGCAAATGACATGCACACAGCTCCTTGTGCAGTATTCCTGAGGATGCCGTCAAAACATGACATCCTCAGGATTAAACTTTACAGATTCGGGACTTTAATCACATCGCCAATACGCAATTGAGTATTTGGCTGCATATCATTTAAATCTGCCAATGCTTTGGTGTCGATGCCATAACGACTGGATAAGCCAATCAGCGTATCCCCACGTTTCACTTTATATTCAGTTACGGTTTTGGGAACTTGAATATTTTGTCCAATGCGTAAACCTGAACGTGGCGTTAAGTTATTTAAACTCGCCAATTCTGCAACCGACACACCCACACGGCTGGCAATCGAATTTAAAGACTCACCACTTTTAACGGTATAAGTTTCGGTGGCTTTACTACTGCTGCTTTTCGCAGCACTTACGACCTCTGTTTTTACTTCATTTTTTGCAGCGCTGGCATCGACTTTTAAGCGTTGTCCAATGCGGACATTGGCAGTACGTGAAAGATCATTCAGCTCTGCCAAATAATTCAATTGCAATTTATATTGGCGCGCAATACTGCTTAAAGTTTCCCCTGCTTTGACCACGTGAATATCATTGGTGGTTTCAGCCACCGCTTCAACTTGGGCTTTTTTCTCAGGAACATCACCCGTGAGTTTAAGAATTTGTCCTGCTCTTAAACCACTGTTACGGCTTAGATTGTTTAAGTCTGCAATATAGTCTTGGCTGAGATTATATTTTGTCGAAATCGCCGATAAGGTATCGCCACGTTGTACCGTATAACGCTCAGGCACATTGACACCTGCAGGCACTTTGAGGGTTTGACCAATGCGCACACCGCTTTGCGTGCTTATATTATTTAAACTGGCGAGCTCTGCCAAAGAAATTTTGGCTTGGTTGGCAATGCTCGATAAAGTATCACCACGCTGTACTTGGTAGTTTTCAGTCGGATAGTTTGGCTCTGCTGCTTTTGTTTCTGACTTACTGGCTTCAGCTTTGCTCGCTTCCGTTTTTTGTACAGTCACTTCATTTACAGGCACATTAATGCGTTGCCCAACCAATAAGCTACTGTTCGCGTTTAAACCTGGAGTTAAATCAGCCAATTCCTGATTTGACAAGGCATAACGGTCTGCAATCAGTTTTAAGTATTCGCCACGCTTCACTACGTAAGTTTTGGTTGCGATTTTTGCAGCCTGTTCTGCGGCTTTTTTGTCGGCTTCTGCTTTGGCTTTAGATGCAGCCGTTTCTTTTAAACTTAGACGCTGCCCTACAAATAAGCCACTGGTGGTGCTTAAGTTATTAAAATCTGCCAATTGTTTTACAGTTAAACCAAACTGACTGGCGACACCTGTTAAGGTATCATTGGCTTGCACCACGTATTGCTCAGGCATGGTTTTTGGCTTAGCAGGCTCTGCCTGTACTTGTGGCTTGGCGTCGTATAAATAAATACTGGTGCCCACATACAAAGTTGCATCTGGAGCAATTTGGTTCCACTTGGCAATATCACGCCAGTTCAAGCCATTTTTCATGGCAATACTGGCCAAGGTGTCCCCCGCTAACACGGTGTACGTGGTACGTTTGCCTTTTGGTGGTACGACCACCACTTCAGACTCCGTACGCACATAATTCTTACCTTGGTTACGCTTTGCTTCTTCTGAATCTAGGCGCGTATTTTCTGCCACACTTTTCGGGTAAGCAAAACCTTTGGTTAATTCTTTACCTTGCTGCTCTGCAACAGACAGACTGGTTTGAATAGCGGTCAGCTTAATTTTTCCATCGTATGGATCAACAATTTCAGTGCCTTGAGGCGCAATTTGTTTTAACTCAGCCACAAGTTGTTCTTGCTCTGCTTTAGAAGCCACAGGCTGCAACACTTCTTCTACAGTTTTATTGCTACCTTCTGCCTGCACTGCTGCAAGAATTTGCTCACGCTCAGTATTGGAAATTGGTGGTTCAATCCGCACAGGCTGAATATTGGCAGCAGGTGTAACAGCAACAGGAATACGCGGCGCACTTGGAATATCGCTACCCGCAGCAAATGCTGCCAAAGCGTCCGAACCTTGTGGCGTACGTGACAAACGTGTAGGCGTAGTCGTTGCTGGTTTTGAAACACTGGCTGTAGTCGATGCTGTGCTTGGTGTAGTGGTAGTTGTGACTGCCGTAGAGGCAGCAGGCTTGCCTATAGTCGTTCTGGTTGTTGTACTGGTCGTTAACGCAGGTGGCTCAGATTTAGATGGTGTAATGGTCACACCAGAAGATGAAAACGATGGTGTGTTGCTGCTATTGCTTGCCCATAAACCGCCACCACCTTGTAGTTTTTTCAATCGTGCATCGACTGTTGGGCTTAAATCTGCAGGAATCAAAATACGCATTGGACTTTGGGTGTCAATCCGATCCCCACGATGTCCAGGGTTAAGCGAATACAGTTCGGCACGGCTGAGACCGGTAATATTGGCCACATCATTTAAATTCACCGCGCCCACATTAATTTCACGGAAGTGTGGACGGTTGGCAATTGGGGGTAAAGACACGCCATAAGCATGCGGGCTTTTAATAATTTGTGCTACCGCCAAGAAACGCGGCACATAGTTCATGGTTTCTTGCGGCAGTTTTAAAGACCAATAATCGGTTGGTAAACCTGCAGCTTTATTGCGGTTAATGGCTTGTTGAATACGACCCGGGCCTGCGTTATAAGCCGCCAATGCCAATTCCCAAGAACCAAACTGATTATACAAACTGCCCAAAAACTCATAGGCAGCACGAGTCGACTCCACGACATCTCGGCGACCATCGTACATCGAAGTTTGTTTTAAGCCGTAAATACGCCCTGTACTTGGAATGAACTGCCATAAACCTGCGGCAGCTGCGCTACTGGTTGCTGCAGGGTCATAGGAACTTTCAATCACAGGTAACAACGCCAATTCAGTTGGCATACCACGACGTTCAGCTTCTTTAACCGTGTGATACAAATAACGTGACGCACGCGCACTTAAACGATCCAAATACGGTTGACGTGAAATAAACCAGCCTCGCTGCGCTTCAATACGTGGGTTCCAATGGTTTAAATCCATTTTGAAACCAACGGTCATACGCTTCCAGACATCACCGTGTTTTAAAATTAATAAACGGTCACCTTCTACCGCGCGCATATCGGTTGCAGAGAGTAAATCTTCCAGACCATCTAAAGTACTGGCATCTAAATAACCCGAACCGACCTGACTTGAAGTGAGCGGCTTGCTCGCACCCTGCGTCGAGCTACAGCCCGTCATCAAGCCAAGGGCAGCCAATGCTGAACCTAAAACTGTAATTTTTAAAAATGAAGGTAAAGTCGGCTGCCACATGCGCGTGGTTGGTTTATACATAAAAAAATCCAAACAACTCGTATATAAATTATTTTTTAGACTTGCCATTGTAGTAGAGCTAGACAACGACACAAGGCATTAATTTAGCGCGTTTCGTCTATAAATGTTACAAGAAATTAAAAAATAGACAGGATTTACACGTCTAAACCGAATTTGCGATATACAATAGCTTTTCATTTTGATTTATTTTGCACAACCTGCGGATCTGATTTATGTCTCAAACAATCACTTTATATGTTGATGGTGCTTGTCGTGGTAATCCTGGCTTGGGTGGCTGGGGTGCGTATATTGTTACCGAACAAGAAGAACATAAATTATATGGTGGCGAAGCTCAAACCACCAATAACCGTATGGAATTGACTGCAGCGATTGAAGGCATTTTATTTTGCCCAATGGATGCCAAGCTGATTATTTGGACTGACTCCAATTACGTCAAACAAGGCATTACCGAGTGGATTCACGGCTGGAAAAAGAAAAACTGGAAAGATGTCAAAAACCCTGACCTTTGGCAAAAATTAGATGCCACCTGTCAAGGGCGTGAAATTGAATGGCACTGGATTAAAGGTCATGCAGGACATGTAGGCAATGAAATGGCAGATCAGCTTGCCAATTTAGGTGCAGATCAAATTCAGAAAACCTTAACTACAAATACGGCTCAACACATTCGCCCTGCGCTCGAGCTTACCCCAAATGATAAAAAAAAAGCGGAATCTGATTGGTTGCTCGACGATCCTTTCGGTTTTGACTTGATCGAAGAAGATGTAGAAATTGAAACAAGTACGCTGCATCGTCCTGTAGAAATCGACGTACACAACAATCATCAGGTCAAGGTCGATCTTGAAATAATGCAGACGCCAACCACACGCCTAGCCACAGAAACAGAAACAGAAACAGAAACAGAAACAGAAACAGAAACAGAAACAGAAACAACAATTGAAACTGCAATCAATGCCGTTGAAGCCGATACAGCAGCAGTAAATGATCTTTCCAATCATCCACACATTGTGATTACCCCTGCCACGCTAAGCTTACATGGTCCACGCCAATTGATTCTAGATACTGAAACCACAGGTTTTTACTATCAAGATGGTGACCGAATTATTGAAGTCGGTGCGCTGGAAATGATTAACCGTAAACTCACGGGCAGTTCCATCCACATTTATATTCAGCCTGAAAAACTGGTCGGTGAATCAGAAAACATTCACGGTATTTCAGATGAGTTCTTAAAAGACAAACCCAAGTTTGCCGAAATTGCCGATGTGCTGTATCAATATCTTAAAGGTGCAGAAATTATTGCGCATAACGCCACCTTCGATATGAACTTCTTAGATATGGAGTTCAGTCGTGCGGGGTTGGGCAATTTGTCCGAAGTATGCGAAGTGACCGACTCACTGCTCATGGCAAAAAGTAAGCATCCTGGGCAAAAAAACTCACTCGATGCGCTCGTCAGACGCTATGAAATTCCTGCGCGTGACCGTACGTTCCACGGCGCATTACTAGATGCTGAAATTCTAGCCGATGTTTACTTGGCAATGACTGGCGGACAAGTCGCCTTTGATATGGATGCTCTGTCTGCAAGCGAAGAACAGCAACGTCAAAGTGATCGTTTAAGTATTGATATTGATCTTGCTGTGATTCTGCCATCAGAAGAAGAATTGGCTGCACATGAGAATTGGGTCAAACAATTTGAAGAAAAACACGGTAAACCTTGCTTTTTTGCCAAATAAAATCTACGAGTTTTGTAATTTTATGTATTTAAAGATTTGCCAGTTCAGTTATAGTTAAAGCAAATAGGACTTTGTGTATTTTGCAAAGAACCAACAAACAGATAAAACACTAGGAAAGGTGCAGATCCATGTCTTACCAAACCTCTATACATTTTGATCCAACTGCCTTACTGATAATAAAAAATGAGGTTGATAATTCTATCAAACTGGTTGAATCCGCAGTAAGCACCTTAGCAGAAGATCAAACTTTGCCTTTTGGGATTGATGATGCACTGAATCAGTTTGAACAGTGTGCTCAGGTTTTAGCCTTAATTGATATGGAAAGCTTGGCAAAAATTGCGCAATACTCAGCAGAGCTGATGCGTAAAATTATGGGGAATCCAAGCAATATCAACACGCTGGAAGTCATTGCACTTAGCGAAGGCACCACCATGCTCAAGCGTTATATTGAGTTTATTTGCCTACGTGAAGTTAAAATTCCACAATTCCTACTCGACACTTTAAACCGTTTAGAATTGGCATTGGGTAAACCATTGACTCAAGAAGGTCAGCATATTGAAACTTTATTGGACTGCATCACTCCAAGTTTCCAATTGCCGCAAGTGCCTTCTTTAGAAAAGTCGGCTTATGTGCATCGCTTATATAAACTGTCATTACATAAGCTGCTCAAGCAAGAAGAATCTGCCATGGATCTTCAAGCGATTAAACTGGTAGGAACGTATTTGGCAGGTTTGGCAGAACAACATCCGAGTCAGCAATATTGGGGCTTAGTACACGTTGCCTTTAACCATATTGATAACTTGTTGTTGAATGAGCCACGTTTGCGTACTTTTATTAGTATTGAGCACAATATGCGTCAATACTTTGCTACGCCAGAAAGCTTTACCGCCAGCTTGTCTGATCTTGCGAATGTGTTGAGCCTGTGTATTAGTCAAGAAGATGAAATTTCTCAACATATTCGCAGTCAAATGAATATTGGTGAAGACTTACTCACCGACATGCAGCTCCAAGTATTCAGCCGTCATTTATATGGTCCAGATTTTGACACCATGCATACCATTAGCGATTTGGTCACCACAGAAATGACACAAATTCGCAATGATATTGAATACAACTATCAAAACATGAGTCCTGAAAAAACGCTGGAATTACAAGGCAAATTAACAGAGTTAGCAAACTTGTTTAAAGTCTTGAACTTAAATGAAGCGCATTTGGACTTACAACGCCAAGCTGAATCATTAAGCCGTCCTGAATTACTCAAAGATGAAAACTTTGCCCAGCAATTAATGAACGTGATTTTATCGGCCATGAACTCAATCGGTGTGCTTGAACGTCACCACACCTCTAGCCGTTTGCAGTTACGTGTGAATAACATGAACATTTCGCTAGATCGTTTAGATGAAGCACACGAAGCCTTGCTGACTGAAACCAAGTTACTGATTGACTTAATCACGCAAACACTGACACAGCACCTACAAACTCAAAGTGTTGCAGATTTAGAGCATACTTCAGCGCAAATTCGTGAAGTTGCAGGGGCAATGTTGTTCTTGAATGCTGAAAGTGGTCAAAAAGCACTGAAAGTATCTGCAGATTTTGTGCATGCACAAGTCGAAGCAGGACAAAACTTAACTGCTGAACAAGTCAACAATATCTTAGATACGCTTGCCAGTGCAGACATGCTGATTGACAATTTAAAGAACAAACAACCTGTTCTACAAAGCATGTTTAAGGTAGCATTGGACAGTAGTGAAAAATTGAAAACTGTAGCCTAATGACTGAACTCTCACTTGCATATATTTTTCAGCAACAACAACTTTTGGTCGATGAAAACTTCCAATTACCACGTGTGGAAAAGTTGGCAAGTGATTTAAGTTTTAGCTCGGGTGATCAAGTGATTGCCCGAGATCTGCTTGAAGATGAATCCATTCCTGAAGGCTTTCAACTGGTGCCTATCCGACAACTTTTACAAGTCTGGAACACCCAACAGTTTGAACAAGCCAGCCGTGCTATTCAGTTACTCGAATGGCGTCGCAACCACAAATTCTGCAGCCATTGCGGTCATAAAACCGAAGTCCATGCGACTCAATATGCCATGGTCTGCCCGGCTTGTGGCTATCACCAATATCCGCGCGTAAATCCATGTGTCATTACCGTGATTACTCGTGGTGAAGATGAAGTCTTATTGGCGCGTAATGCACGCAATAAACTGCCCATTTACGGTTTAATCGCAGGCTTTGTTGAAGTGGGTGAAACACTCGAAGAAGCAGTACGTCGTGAAACTTTTGAAGAAGTTGGCGTACAACTTAAAAATATTCAGTATCTTGCCAGCCAGCCGTGGCCTTTTCCAAGTAACTTAATGATCGCCTTTAAAGCTGAATATGCAGGCGGTGAAATTCAGTTACAGGAAGAAGAAATTCGTGATGCACAGTTCTTTAAGTTTGATCAACTGCCTGATATTCCATTTAAAGGCAGTATCGCCCATGCCATGATTATGCATGTGACCCAAGGCACGCCTGTGGCAGATGACACCAAAGCTTGGCTATAAGTCTAATTCGCAATCTTGCATTTAAAAAACCGTTGCACCCCATAAGCTGCAACGGTTTTTTTAATTACCATTTTCCACAGAAGATCAATCAACATCACGCATCTTTAAGTGCCTGATCTAAAGCACGCATAATTTGGCGTTTGGTCGCAAAGAAACGACTAAACAAACTCGACACCGATGCCATAACACTGACATGCCCTGTTTTTGGAATGACAATAATTTCACTATGATTGCCATATTTCTTTAATACGTGGTCGAAGTCTGTGGCATTACTTGCCCCCACAATTTGATCTTTTTCTGCCACCAATAAATAGTGTTTGACTGAATTCGGCTCCACAAAATAATACGGCATCACATCCTGATACGGCACCTCTTGATCAAAGGCATCGGCACATAGCGGATCATCCTTATAATCAAAATGATAAGGCCCTGCCAAACCAATAATCGCACGAATGTGATCTTTACAGCTTAAAGCATAGGGCTGGGGATGGTACAACAAGGACATCACATTAAATGCCCCAGCCGAATGTCCCATCAATACCACCTGTGCCGTAGAAATACCCAGTTTGTGTTGCTGCTGAGTCAAGTAATTCAGTGCAAGAGTTAAATCATCAATATAGGTGGGAAAAATATGCTGTGGCGCGAGTTGATAGTTCATCACCGCAACATCAAAGCCTTCTTTTGCAAAAGCTTCGCCCACAAAACGATAATCCTGCTTATCGCCACGTGACCATGCCCCACCATGCACAAACACCATGAGTGGACGCTGCGGGCGTGGTGTTATGGTGCGGTACAAATCCAAACGATGCCGTGCGCGTAAACCATAAGCAATATTGCTTTGAACGGTATAACCCTGACGTGGCGTTAAACGGTTCAGCGCATAGCTGCCCAAATCATACAGGCGAAATTCTTCATAAATACGTTTCGCCTGTTCTAAAGTTTTATTCAGTTGTTTAAACCAGTGTTCCACATTATTGAACATGTGTCGGTTCAACCTGATCTGGGTCAATCGCGACTGGCGTTTGTGTTTCTGGAGCAACCATTGGGCTGACAAAGTTCGCATTGTTGCTCGGTTGTAGCTCAATATTATCAATCAGGGTAATAATTTTAGTGACATTGCCCACTTGTTGTAGCACTTGGTTTAAATCCTGCAATTCTGCATTGTTTAAACGTCCCATCACATACAACACACCATCTTCGGTATGAATACGCACTTTGCTGTCTGACACCACAGGTGCTTTCATAATCAAACCACGGGTATTTGCAGTAACCGTGGTGTCCTGCATAATGGTGCTATAGCTGATTTGATTACCCACTGTAATATAATTGTGGATGGTTTTTACATCACTCATGGCACGCACATTGTCTTCTGCCAACTGTTTTAAATGCGCGTCAGGCACTTGCCCTGTCAACAACACATTGCCATGAAAACTTTCTATATTGACACGTGATTGTTTAAAACGTGAATCCAGTTTATATAAATTAATTTTTGCAGTACGTTCAATAGAGTTATCTATAAACACTTGCCCAAGTGAGCGTGCACCACTTTCTGTACCCACTGGCGCAGTGCCTGTGCCACTTGAAATAAAACTTGCACAACCCGATAAACTTGCTACACACAGCAAGGTCACTGCAATACGCTTGAACACTCAGCAAGACTCCTATTATTTTCTTTCAATTCTGGCTTGTGCTGTGCATTTCATCCTTAGATTTGCACGATCAACAATACACCGACTGATGCTTTTGCTTTAAATTTCACTCAAAGATTAATCAAGTCTGCATCAAAAGTAAAAGCATTTTCAATCCATTGCAAATCATACGGGAATTTGGAAAAGTCTTGCTGTACTGTTTTTGCAAATTGCTGAGAAAAATCAAAGCAAATCACATCAAAACGACAATAATATTCTGAATAGTGTGGATATTCTGTTAAAAACTGCATGGCGGTTTTCATAATTTTACGCTGCTTAGATGCAGACACCACTTCGTAGGCTTTGCCATAGCCAGTTTGCGAACGCGCTTTAACTTCTACAAAAATCAGTTGTTCTGCTTGAATAAAAATACCATCTATTTCACCAAAAACACTGTGATAATTCTGCTCCAGCATACGCCAACCGTGTTGATGTAAATATTGCCAAGCCGTCTGCTCTGCCCATGTGCCAATGCTTTGCTGCAGTGTTTTTTGATTCATGCTATATCCGATTTTTTTTATTTTGTTATGGTGCGCAATCGTAGTATTCGCTGAAGTGCGATGACGCGAGTTTCACACGCCAGACTGCAATTCAGGTAGAATAAGCGCTTGGTCTGTAACTTGTATCAGACGCAAGCCAATACTGCTGTTGTTTCGTGTTCCATCATTTTTATTTTAGTTTGCTATTTCCCACGGAGAAAACTCAATGAGTGCCCAGTTATTTGTTGTTGCTACCCCAATTGGTCACTTAGATGATATGAGCTACCGTTCAATTGATGTGCTCAAATCGGTCAGCCTAATTGCCGCTGAAGATACCCGCACCTCTGCACAATTAATGAAACATTTTAATATTTCAACTCCGCTTACAGCCTGCCATGAACACAACGAAAGCAACAAGATTGATATTTTAGTCCAAAAATTACTCAATGGCGAAGATATTGCGCTCATTAGCGATGCAGGTACACCACTGATTAGCGACCCAGGTTTTAAACTGGTTCGTGCAGCACAAGCCAATGGTATTCGTGTGATTCCTGTGCCGGGTGCATGTGCAGCCATTGCAGCGCTCAGTGCGGTTGGCTTACCAAGTGATCGCTTTAGTTTTCAGGGATTTCTCGCTTCTAAACAGTCACAGCGATTACAACAACTTGAAAAGCTAAAAGATGAAACCCAAACCCTGATTTTTTATGAAGCACCACATCGAATTTTAGATTCAGTCAAAGATATGGCTGCCGTGTTTGGTGCAGATCGCCCTGTTGGCTTTGCCCGTGAAATCACCAAAACCTTTGAAACCATTAAAAAAATGACTTTAGGTGAATTGGCTGAATTTATCGCAGCAGATCATCATCAACAAAAAGGTGAAATTGTATTGGTGGTGGGGGGAGCGAGCGAAGAAAAAGACATGGAACAAGAAAAATTAGATCAATTATTGCAGCGTTTGTTGCAAGATTTATCGGTAAAAGCAGCATCACAATTGGCGGCTGATCTAACAGGGATTAAAAAGAAAATTGCCTATCAACGTGCGTTGGAATTAAGCCAAGCAGCTGAATAAGCCGATTGAGCAATAACAGTGATGACGATCATCGCGCATAAAAAAAAGCATCACCCTTTATACAAGGTGATGCTTTTTTATGTTGAGGGTATAAGCATTAGAGCAGCCTGCATAGTAAGCATCCCGCCCTAACTCACTCAACAGTTCAACGAATAAATTCAATCAACAAGTTCAGCAAGCACGTTCAACAGATTAGTCGCGCGCAGACTCATCTGGTGGCACTTCGGTAATTTTTCCGCCACGCGCCAAGAATGCAGCCACTTCATCTTCCAATGCCTGACGCTGTTTTAGTTTGGCAGTTACAGTGAGAGTTTCTGCTTCTGCAAGATCACCATCTACAGCACCTTCTTCTGATTCTGCTGCACCTTTTTCAGCCGCTTTCGCTTCATCTTCGTCTACAGTTGAATCTTCTACATCATCGTAATCGTTCATGTCCGTCATCTTAATCTCCCCACAAATGACTTCAATTTAGTCCAAGTGAAAACTGGTTATGAATTACGATGAAATTTAGCAATCTCTTGGCCTTTCGCATAGAGTCTAGATTAAAAAAAACGTATCTTTTTTAACCAAATTCGTAATCAGGTATGTATGACCGTACAAAAAACGACTGTTTTGCTTTAAACCGCGTAGCGTGTGTCTTTAAGCAGGCTTAATCCACTGGCTTGTGACATAAAGGCATCTTTTAACGCAGGCAGCTGCTCCACCTGTTTTAAACCAAAGTTACGTGCCCACACCACAGGGAATAAAGTGGTGGTTTCCATCCAGCCAATCGCAGACATACTATGCATCATGGCATCATTTTGTCCTTTACGACGATGCTCGTAACGCTTTAAAGTTTGCTCATGCGCCCAAACACCACGTTTGAAATCATGCAACAACACATCGCACAGTACGGCTGCATCCAGACAACCAATATTCACGCCCTGCCCTGCAAGCGGATGAATTACATGCGCGGCATCACCAATAAGTGCCAAACCATCTTGCACATAACGCTGCGCTGCACGTGCTTTCAGTGGGAAAATAGCACGTGGGGTTGCCTCTAAGACTTCCCCAAGCATGTGATGACTTTCACGAGTCAAAAGTTGGGTAAAGTCGTCATCATTCAGTTTGGCATATTCTTCGGCATAGTCATCAGGCAAAGTCCAAACAATCGACTGCCAATGCCCTTCCTGCTCGGCGTGTAAACTTGCCATCGGTAAATAGGCCAAAGGACCAGTTTCTAAGAAAATTTGACGTGCAACATGCTGATGCGGCTGCGCAGTACGAATTGCACAGGTTAGACCTGCCTGACGATAATCCAACACATCAAAATCAATAAAGGCTTGTTCGCGCACAAAGGAGTTAGCACCATCTGCGCCAATGACTAGCTTAGTCTGTAATTGTGTACCATCGGCCAAATAAATGTGCCAAACGCCAACACCACGCTCTAAACGGGTCACTTTGACTTGCGTTCGATAATCTTGCACTTGTTGCAACATTTGCTGCTGAATCGCTAGATTTAAAATGCTTGGCTCGACCATTGAACCCAGAGCCTGCTCAATAGCGGGTGTACGTTCGTTACTTGCCCCAAAGTTAATTTCGCCATAGCCATTTTTATTCCAAACCTGCATGCCGCTATACGGCATATGTCGCGCCAGTTTAGACCAGACATTGACTGTTTTTAACAGGTGGATGGTGGCCTGACTTAAAGCCAATACACGCGGATTGGCAACTGCAAGGGTTTTCTCTGCATCTAAAATAGGTGCGGCATCTAAAACTGTAGCCTGCACACCCCCTTGTGCCAATAAAAGTGCAGTTAAGCCTCCCACCAAGCCGCCACCAATAATGACGACATCTAACACTTGCGTTTGTTGATTTGCTGTGATCATGCTTTTAACCCCATGGCATAATTGGCGACCAAAGGTTTAATGCCTGGAATGGTATCAAACGCGACTAAGCCTGTATTACGCATAAATTTCAGGATTGGGTTTTGATTGCTAAATCCACGTACCACGCTGTCACAGAATTTAATGACTCGCTGTTGATCTTTCAAACGCGATTGTTCATAGTCACGCAGCATTGCAGCATCGCCTAAATCTGCTGACTGTGCCGCCTGTTCGGTGAGATAACGCAATAATACGTAAGCATCTCGCATACACAAGTTAAAGCCCTGCCCTGCGACTGGGTGAATGGTATGCGCTGCATTACCCATCAGTACAACGCGACCAACCGCCTGTTTTTCTGCCAGAACTTGTGACAATGGAAAACTAAAACGACGTCCTGTTTTTTCAAACTTCCCTGCACGATCACCATAGGCTTGTTGCAAGGCATTTAAAAAGTGTTGATCATTTTCATCGCCAATCCATTCATGTTCTGTACCTTTTGGCACAGGCCACACCACAGAACGGCGATATTCACCTGGCAAGGGCAGCAACGCCAAAGGCCCTAAGTGACTAAAACGCTCAAAACCCACATGCGCATGCGGCTTGGAGGTTTGCACTGTGGTCACAATCGCTACTTGGTCATAATCATGTTCCGATGCACCAATGCCCAAGGCTTTACGGCAGAAAGAATCACGACCATCGGCAGCAATCAGTAGTTTGGCAGCAAGCTGTAATTGTTCCTGACCACGTACCGCTTCAATATAGGCAAAATCTGCATCTTGTTTAAGACTGGTGACCTGCACACCATCAATCAATTCAATCAAAGGTTGTTTACGTACTTCGGTCAACAACACTCGACCTAACCATGCATTTTCAATCACCTGACCAAAGCTTTCGACTTTTTCTTGTTCGGCCAATAAACGTGCCTTGCCAAAACTATCTTGTTCGGTAATTTGAACTTCTAAAATAGGCGTAGCATGTTCTTGCAAGGCATCCCATAAACCTAGCTCTTGGTAAATTTGTACGCTGCGACGCGACAAGGCACTGTTACGTGCATCAAAACTGGAATGATACGGCGCAAGGCTGGCATCGTCATAATTGGGGTATTGAATCGCTTCTAGCAACTTCACTGCAATGTTTGACTTAGCCAACATCAAGGCTAAGCTTAGCCCGACCATACCACCGCCTACAATGATCACTTCTTGTTGCATGCCTTGATCCTTTTTATGAGGTATTCGACTTCAAAAGATTCAATCGAAATACGTATAATCTGTAATGGATTTTATCTTACCGCAAAGTCATTTATTTTTATAATGAATTAGTGTTGAAGCTATGGAAGATGATTAGACTTCTTGCAAATGTCCAATTCAAACTATAATTATTAGTCCCTCATCTTCTTGCTCCGAGCCATGTATGACACAAGAGAAGATAAATTCAATACTTAGTATTATTGATGGCTGATGATTGATTTTAGAATAAGCTCAACGATAAAAATGATCTCACATAATGGTTATTATACAAACTATCTTTGTAATGCATATTGCATTACAATATTTCCATACATTCAATAACTGAGAGAAGTGATGGCTACTGTTAATTTCAGGGTCGATGAAGCCCTTAAAGAAAAATCTTATTCAATCCTTAAAGAACAAGGTATCTCACCTACCGATTTCTTTACCAATATTCTTGAATATGTGGCAACGACTGGAAAGCTTCCAGTACAGAAAGCGTTGCTTTCAGAAGAAGATGCTGAACTATTGGCACTTGTCCGTAAACGCATGAATGATCCTAAAGAGATGTTCGAGGAAGTCACATTAGATGACTTATAATCTTTTACGTCATAAGGACTTCACTGCAGAATGGGAAAAGCTTCCGAGTGCTATCCGCGACCAATTCAAGAAAAAATTAGCCAAAGTCATTGAGCAGCCACATATTCCAAAGAACATGCTTAAAGGTGATCTTGCTGGCTGCTATAAAATCAAATTATTAAAAGCGGGTGTCCGACTTATTTATCAGGTCAAAGATGATCAGGTCGTTATTTTGCTCATTACCGTTGGAAAGCGTGCTGATAACATTGTTTATGATGAAGCAAAAAAGCGGATCAAAGACTAAAAATTATTTACATACTCAAAATTTACACGCGCTTTCTAATAAAAAAGCTGATCACTTGACCAGCTTTGATTAGACCCAATTAAGCAGATTTAGCTTTTGCCATCAATGCTTCAATCTCTTCTACGGTTTTCACCACTTTTGAAGTCAGATTCAATGGCCCGTTCGCAGTCGCAACAATATCATCTTCAATACGGATACCTATACCACGCCATTTAGCATCTACCGTTTCATCATCGGGTGCAATGTATAGACCCGGTTCAACGGTCACCACCATACCTTCTTCATAAACACGCCAGTCTTCACCGTGTTTATAGCTGCCGACATCATGCACATCCATGCCCAACCAATGCCCTGTACCGTGCATATAAAACTGGCGATAACTTTCCGAAGCAATAATTTCTTCTAAATTGCCCTGCATAATGCCTAGATCAAGCAAACCTTGCACCAAAATACGCACCGCAACATGGTGTGGTTCTTTATAGGAGTTACCAATTTGTACAGCTTCAATTGCTGCAATTTGCGCATCCAATACAATGTTATACAGTGCTTTTTGTTCTGGACTGAATTGACCATTCACGGGAAAAGTACGGGTAATATCTGAGGCATAGCACTGATATTCACAGGCTGCATCAATCAGGACTAAATCGCCATCTTTAAGCACTTTGTCATTTTCGACATAATGCAAAATGCAGGCATTTTCACCACCACCGACAATACTGTTATAGGCAGGTACGCAGCCATTTTTACCAAAAATATAATTCAGTTCAGCTTCTAGCTCATATTCCATCATGCCTGCTTTTACTGTTTGCATGGCACGAGTATGTGCTTCTGCACTAATATTTGAAGCAATTTGCATCAGTTCCAATTCAGACTCAGTTTTATGCAAACGCATTTCATCCAGCAAACGATCTAACTGAACAATTTTGGCAGGTGCAGTATTGCCTTGACGATGTTGTGCATCAGCTTGTTGGTTCCATGCCGCAACACGTACATCAAATTCAGTCTGATGCCCCAAGCGATAGTACAACGTGTCTTTATTGACAATTTTGGCGATGATTTCTGCATCTAATTGCGCAATTGCAAAAGACTCATCTGCCTCAAACAGCTCAATTGCACCTTCTAAACCTGCGCGATAACCATTCCAGATTTCCATTTCACGGTTACGTTCACGGCAGAACAACGTGTAGGTATAACCTTCATCAATTGATTCATAGGTTTCAATCACCGCAACTGCTTCAGGTTCAGCAAAACCTGTTAAATAGAAAAAACTGCTGTCGGCACGATATTTATAATCTGCATCACGATTACGCATTGCCACAGGACTGGTTGCAATAATTGCGACACTATTGGGTCCCATCAGTTCTGCAAGTTGATCACGACGTTCTTTAAATTCGACTTGAGTCAGTTTTTTCATAAATACGGTCTACATATATAAAATGATGAAAATATGATTGTTGTAATGACTTAAAGCACCTTACACCGACTTAACTTAGGCACACAACGCCCGATTAACTCGGACGGTGTGGCGTAAACATTTCAACAACAGCACTTGCGTTTTGTGTTGTTTGTACGGTTTGTTGACGCGACTTAGCATGTAAGTTTTGCAATAAAGAGCTTTCTTCTACAGGCACTTTTTTACGTCCTACAGATAAACTCACAGGAATCAAACGTACAAATTCATACAATTCCTGATAGCTTTCTTCGCCTTCTTCATCATTGTCTGAATCTTCAAATTCAACCGCAGCGACATCTTGTAAATGCTCAATCAGTTCGATTTCATCTGAACGAATATGCCCAGAAGCTAAACCAAACCCAAGCACGACGCCTGCACACCAATCCGCCAAAGCTTGCACACGTTCTTGTAAAAGATGTTCATCATCTGGCAACAACGGCAAATAATCCAACTCATCTTCAGACAAGGCATGTGCGACATCTTCTGATTCATCGGTTAAAAGTGAGAGTGCGGCTGGCTCTAATTCTGGCACATTTAAAGTTTCTAAAATCTGCTGCCATTCGGTTTCGGTTGGTGCATTTGTCACACAAACTATACCTGTCAGCAAGCCATGTAACTCACTTGGGCTTGAAATTTCTTCAATGTTAGAAAAATTGCGGAACCATTCCGACCAACCTGAAATATCGTCTTGCATTCGTTTATCCAATCTCTATACTTCGTATATATTACCTTTGTTTGCAATACTGTGCGACCACGATATGTTAGAAGAATTACAGCGTCTACAAGCGTATATTGGTGTTTTAAAAACACGAATTAATCATTATGAAAGTGAAAATGCCGCCCTCAGCACAGCCAAGCAAACTGCTGAGGAACAGCATCATGCTCAAATTGTTCAAAGAAACGGCATCATTACTGCCAAGCAAGATGAAATTGAGAATCTGACTGAGCAATTAAGCAGCACGCAAGCGCAATTACAGCAGTTAAATCAAGATGCGACAGCATTGGCAGATCGTTACAGTCGTTTGGAAAAAAGCTGTACTGATTTGAAAAACCGCTTTCAGGAAATTTTGGCTGAACGCAATGAATTACGCATTTTAAAAGAAAAAATGCTGAATGATCAGCGTTTAAATCAGCACGAAATTCAGACACTCAAACAAGAACGTGAAAGATTGTTACAAAAAAATGAGCATGCAAAAGCCAAAGTGGAAGCCATTATTCAGCGTCTTGCAATTTTAGGTACAGCTCAAGATCATCATGCGCAAGAAATTCAACAACTTGCCCACCCTGCCGAAGTGAGTGAGGAAGGTTAATATGTCAGTTCAAATTCCAATTGATTTACGTGTTTTAGGACATAGTTTCCGTTTAGCCACAACTGAAGAAAAAAGAGAAGATTTAGAGCGTGCGGCACAATTATTGAATGAACGCTATGATGAGTTTCGTCGTAAAGCGCCCAATATGGAACCGAGCAAACTGATTATTGTGGTGGCTTTAGAGTTGATGCAAGAGGTTCTTTCTATGAATAAATCTTTGCAGCATTATGAGCATTGTGAGCGTTTACTCAGCACCATTTTGCAAGAAGTTGAAGCCCTTACTTAAGTGGTGTTTTTTTGACTTAAGTTTGCATAAAGGCTATGCAAACAAGCTCTATCTTTATAGTTAATTCGTGAACATGAGTTGCCAAGCAACTGAGATGGGTTATACTAATTCTAACTCTGAGGTGTTCGCCAGCGAGTCTATATCCCTGCCGATACTTTAATCTTAGGATTGTGTTCTGCATATTTAGAGCGTATGCCCATCTCGTATGGGAAACCCAGCAAGTATGCGTCGCGTCCGCCTTGAACTTTTTCGGGTTCAGGGTAACGACATGCAGCGGCATCTTCGGAGCTATTTATTTTTAAATATCTAAAAATAGGTGGTGTTTCAAAAAGTATGCTGACATTAAATGAAGCCATTATTGATGTAAAAAAAGGTTAAGTCGAAAGCTTTAAAATGGTTTTCAATCTTTTTTGAAAAATTACAACTCCTTCTAAAACCGCGCCTAATTCGATGCCTTATTTTGCAATTATTACCTTCAATACCTACAGTAAAAAATTTACCAATACTTTGCTCGCAGTTTTTAAAAGCAGTTATGAAACTGTCCCAATGATCACTTGCAATTCGGGTGTAGTGAATACCTAATTGTTTAAGCTTTGTCTTCAATCGTTGAACTGTAGCTAAGTCTCTTTTACCCCAAACATAAGCAACAATCTCACCTGTTTCTCGATGGTAGGCGTAAATAAGCCATTGTTTATTATTTTTATTTCCCACAAAAGTCCAAAACTCATCAACTTCAAGAGACTCATAATGACTTTGTTTAGGCTGAATTTGGTAGGTCGATTCGGTTAAAGTACGTAAAACTTTACCGATACTGATTCGCTCAACTTCAGCGATATCTCGTATACCACTACCTCTGACCATCAACTGTAATATTTTTCGAGTAATGCCTGAATTACATCCTAGATAGCTCAGAGCATGGTCACCAATAAACTGACGTTTACAGTGTTTGCACTGATAGTTTTGTTTCCCATCTACTTTGATGCCATTTTTCTTTATACTGTCACTGAGGCAGGTTGGACATTTGATTTCTAGAGTTATTCGCATTTCTCTATTTTATCAAAATTCAACCTGCTTTGTTTCAGCATACTTTTTGAAACACCACCTAAAAATAAAATGTCTAAAAAATATAAAATCGTTTAGAAAAATGTATCAGCAGAAACCTTAAACCGCTCAGACAGCGCTTTAATATGACGAATATTCAACTGGCGTTTGCCGCTTAAAATCTCCGAAATCACAGATTGAGTTGCAACCTCTGCCAAGTCAGATTGACCTAATCCATGTTGCGCCATCAAAAAAGCTAAAGCAGCACGACCATCTCCATGAGGAATAGGCAGGTGTTCATTTTCATAAACAGAAACCAAGTCACCGAGTTGATGAATCAGCCCCATTAAAGGATGCGTTTCATCATCACCAACAATATCTAAAAGCTCATCTAAAGCCTCGACAAGTGCATGAAAATCTTTTTCATTTTCTGGTTTACTCAGCAAAGGAGCAACGTAGTGCCAGTGATCTACAGCCTGTTTAATCATTGCGTTCATACTAATCCTCCTTCCAATGACCTTTGTCATATTCTTTATGGGATAACACATGACGAATATACACACGCTTTGCCTGATACATCACAACAGCAATAAGTCGAATCTTATTCCCACCAATATCGAATACATGAAACTTTCCAACTTTATCAACTGCTGGAAATAACTGCTTCATTTCGGCAAAGTCTTTCGGATCATTTGCCTTAATAATTCGATACCAACCATCGAGTGCTGTTTCAGCCTGTGGCCACTTGTGCATTGCCTCTATAATTCTAGCGTGGGTGATCACATGCATAATATTTTATCGCATTTTGCTATAAATCAAGTATAAACTGATTATCGCATATTGCAATATTTTATAGCGAATTAAACAAACTCAGTTTCACCAACTTGATGATAGTGACGATTAAAATAAACCAACGCCTGATCTTGTTGATTTTTTTGAATAGCAACAATTGGGCAAATAAAAATAGTATGCGTCCCCACTTCTTGAATTTGTGAAATTTCACAATCAAAACTGACCAATGCATTTTGTAATATAGGAGCACCTGTTTCCAAAGCTGCCCATTCAGCCTGCTTAAAACGCTCATCGGAACTCAATTTTGATGAGGCAAATGCATTAGAAAGATGTTCTTGTTCTGCATTTAGCACATTCACACACAGCACTTTATTCTCTAAAAAACTGAGATGAGAACGCGATGATTTGTTCATACACACCAATAATGTTGGCGGTGTATCTGTCACGCTACATACCGCAGATGCAGTAAAACCATGACGTCCTGCATCTCCCATTGTCGTCACTACATTGACTGCACTTGATAAGAAAGACATTGCATTTTTGAAGTCTGTTGCTTTAACCATCACCGTATTCCAACACTCAACTTTTTTAGAAAGTTCAAAGGATGCTTTTTGCCTGAAAAAGCATCCCTGATTCACTTAACTTAAATTCACTTGGTTTGAATTCACTTCGCCTGATCGAACGCTTAACTAGATAATTCTTGGCGAATAATCTTCGTACCAGCAGCCAAAGCCTGTAACTTGCCTCGTGCAACCTGACGACTCAATGGTGCCATTCCACAGTTAGTCGATGGGTACAACTTGTTAGCATCGACAAATTGCAATGCTTTGCGCAATGTATCTGCAACTTCATCGGCTGTTTCAATCGTATTCGTTGCGACATCAATCGCACCCACCATCACCTTTTTACCACGGATAAGTTCAAGCAAATCCATCGGAACACGTGAGTTGTGACATTCCAGTGAGATAATATCCAAATTAGACTGCTGTAGTTTTGGGAAAACTGCTTCGTATTGACGCCATTCTGAGCCGAGTGTTTTTTTCCAATCGGTATTGGCTTTAATGCCATAGCCATAGCAAATATGCACGGCTGTTTCACATTTCAAACCTTCTAACGCGCGCTCTAATGTTGCCACGCCCCAGTCATTCACCTCATCAAAAAACACATTAAACGCAGGTTCATCAAACTGGATGATATCCACGCCTGCTGCTTCAAGTTCACGCGCTTCCTGATTCAGGATTTTGGCAAATTCCCACGCCAGTTTTTCACGGCTCTTGTAGTGCGCATCGTATAAAGTATCAATCATGGTCATAGGACCAGGCAGCGCCCATTTGATGGGTTGATCTGTCAGTGAACGCAGGAATTTGGCATCTTCAACAAAGACTGGTTTTTGCCTAGAAACTGCACCCACCACAGAAGGGACACTGGCATCATAACGATCACGAATTTTGACTGTTTCACGTTTTTCAAAATCGACACCTTCAAGGTGTTCAATAAAGGTGGTGACAAAATGCTGACGGGTTTGCTCCCCATCACTCACAATATCAATCTCTGCTTGCTGTTGTTCATGCAGTGATAGACGTAGCGCATCTTGTTTTGCGTCCAGTAATTCTTGCCCTGTTAATTTCCAAGCTGACCAAAGCTTTTCAGGTTCTGCGAGCCACGAAGGTTTAGGTAAACTGCCAGCCGTTGAGGTCGGTAATAAAATAGCCATTTTGAATCTTCTATCTGTATTTTAAGTTAAGCAACACGTTCTTGATTGGCAGCATGTAGCGGCACGAACTTGGCAGCCCATTGTTCAAGAATATCTTGATAAGGCTTGATAAAGTTTTCTTCAGTCCATTTGCCCTGCTTGACTGCCAACTGACCTCGCTCAACACGGTCATATACAACTTGGGTTAATGAATAATCCTGATAATTCAAACTTGGCTGATAGACCTCGCCTGCAGGTGAGTTGGTGTTATAAATTTCAGGACGATAAATTTTCTGGAAACTTTCCATAGTACTGATGGCACTGATCAACTCAAAATCTGTGTAATCATGCAGTAAATCGCCAGAAAAATAGAACGCAAGCGGTGCATTGCTATTTTCAGGTTTGAAGTAACGCACGGTTAAACCCATTTTTTCAAAATAGTCATCGGTTCTTGAATATTCATCATTTTTATATTCTGTACCTAAGACAGGATGCACATTGGTCGTACGATAATAAGTTTTTGTGGTTGATACGCTCAGGCAAATCACAGGTTGTTTTTGAAACTCAGCTTGGAACACTGCTGAACTGACCAAATGCTGATAAAGCTTGCCATGTAAATCACCAAAACTTTCAGGCTTTTCATTTACTTTGCAGCCTAATGCTGGCAAGACCACACTAAAATCATAATCACGAACATACGATGAAAAACTGTTGCCAATCATGCCTTCAATACGTTCATTTGTTTGATGATCTGTGATCGTACTTTTTAGCATTTCAATGAATGGAAAAGTTTTGCCATTTCCTTCAATATCAATTTCTGCAGAAATAATGTCGATTTCAAGCGAATAACGATCACCTTTTGGGTTATCGCAAGATGCCAGCGAGTTAAAACGATTATTGATCATCGCTAAAGTTCTGCGTAAATTTTCCTGACGGCTTTCACCACGCGCCAAATTTGCAAAATTGGTGGTTAAACGCGTGTTGTTAGCAGGTTCATAGTTTTCGTCAAAACGAATACGTTTAATTGAACAGGTGAATGGCTTTGTCATGATGATCTACTACCCAAATTTAAAAAGTTAAAATTTCTGAATGAGGGTATTTATACTGGAACGACAAAGTGAATAAAAATGATTTAACCTCAGTCCAAAGTGAATTTTATTCACCTTAATTTAAAATATGCAGCAAAACATCTAAAAATGATGGTTTTTCTGTTATCCCTTAAATTTAAAAATTAAAATAAATATTTCAATAACAACAAGTTAAAACCAAAAAATATTTTTATTCCGATAAATATTGAAGAGTATATTTTAGAGGACAGCACATAGTTCATTCAGTAGATTTCAGCCCTGAATGAATGAAACTCAGCTTGAAGTTAGAAAATCTCAGCTTCTGATTGGCTTGGTTTAGCATCTTCGTGATCAAAATGTATTCAGTTGGTCACATCAAAAAACAACGAGAAAAAAATCGGCAGGCAAAAAAATAGGTCAATTCGTCAGTTGACCAATTGACCTTACGATAAGCTCACTCGGAGCTTCTTAGATGATGCAGTTTTATTGAACTTGTGCAGGAAAATCATCTTCTGCCAATGCAGCGGTAATTTGATCTACTGTTGCAGTGCTTTCCACAGTCACAATTTTAGTCGCTAAATCGACTTCAACTTTTGCAGCAGGATCAACATCTTGAATGGTTGCCGTGACACCACGTGCACAACCGCCACAAGTCATATTTTCAATCAATAGTTTCATTGCGAACTCCACACTTCTGCCTTTGTTGAACTGTAGTTTAAAGCTTACCATGCTGGCAAGGTCAAGCCTATTTTGGGCTAAAATTTACTTGACCTTACCATCGTGTCAATCTATATGCTAAACACATCCTCCAAATTATAGAGACGACCATGGACGCAAAACACCCAAATGCCTCTCCCTATCAGGAAACTTTGTCTATAGAAGGCATGACCTGTGCCTCATGTGTCGGGCGTGTCGAAAAAGCCTTAAAAAAAGTCGATGGTGTAGAAAAAGCTGAAGTGAATCTTGCAACAGAAAAAGCACTGATTCACGCATCGCAACCTTTAGACCGTGCACTGCTCATTAAGGCAGTGCAACGTGCAGGTTTTGATATAGCTGCCATTCAACCAATAGAACTGTCTATTGATGGCATGACCTGTGCCTCGTGTGTAGCACGTGTCGAAAAAGCCTTAAAGAAAGTGTCTGGTGTAGAACAAGCCAATGTCAATTTGGCGACTGAACGCGCATGGATTCAACCGAATGCCACAGTTTCTAGCCAAGACCTGATTCGAGCGATTCAAAAAGCAGGTTATGACGCCAAACTGCTGCAACACGACTCTAACGAACAACACGATAAAAAGAATCTGGAACAGCAACAACTGAAACGTGATTTAGTAATTTCACTGATTTTAGCCTTGCCTGTATTTATTCTGGAAATGGGCTCACACATGATTCCCGCCTTTCACATGTGGGTGATGCACAATATTGGGCAACAACAAAGTTGGTTGATTCAATTTGCTTTAACCACATTGGTGCTGCTGTTACCAGGACGTCGTTTTTATCAAAAAGGGATTCCAGCGCTGTTACGTTTTGCGCCTGATATGAACTCTTTGGTGGCTGTGGGAACTTTGGCTGCATACAGTTTTTCATTGGTAGCGACATTTATGCCACAGCTTTTACCAGAAGGCACAGTGCATGTTTATTATGAAGCTGCGGCAGTGATTGTCAGTTTAATTTTGCTAGGGCGCTATTTCGAAGCCAAAGCCAAAGGTCGCACTTCACAAGCCATTCAGCATTTAATTGGTATGCAAGCCAAAACTGCGCGTATTCATCGAGATGGTCAAATCATTGAAGTACCTGTGGCAGAAGTCAGTTCCAATACCATTGTCGAAATCCGCCCGGGTGAACGTATTCCTGTAGATGGTGAAGTAGTCGAAGGTCATAGTTATATAGATGAATCGATGATTACAGGTGAACCTGTTCCTGTGGCAAAACAAGTGGGCAATCAAGTTGTAGGCGGTACCATCAACCAAAATGGCACACTAAATATTCGTGCTACTGCCATTGGTGAAGCTTCGGTGTTGGCGCAAATTATTCGTATGGTCGAACAAGCGCAAGGCTCTAAATTACCTATTCAAGCCTTGGTGGATAAAGTGACCATGTGGTTTGTACCTGCCGTGATGTTATTGGCTGCACTTACTTTTATTGTGTGGTTTATTTTTGGCCCAGAACCTACCCTAACCTTTGGTTTAGTCAATGCAGTCGCTGTTCTAATTATTGCCTGCCCATGTGCGATGGGTTTAGCCACACCGACTTCAATTATGGTGGGAACAGGTCGTGGCGCAGAAATGGGCGTGCTGTTTCGTAAAGGCGAAGCTTTGCAGCTTTTGCAAGATGTTAAAGTGGTCGCGGTGGATAAAACAGGAACGCTCACCGAAGGCAAACCAACATTAACCGATTTTCATGTGCAATCGGGTTTTGATGCAGATCAGGTCTTTGCACTTTTGGCATCGGTAGAAGCGAAATCTGAGCATCCCATTGCACTGGCGATTGTGCAAGCTGCAACAGAAAAGCAAGTCAGTTTACTGCCTGTGACCGAGTTTGACAGCATCACAGGTTCAGGTATTGAAGCACTGGTGAATGGTCAACGTATTCAGATTGGTGCAGACCGTTATATGCAACAAATTGGGCTAGATGTTAGCGCTTTTAATGCAGAAGCTGCACGTTTAGGACAAGAAGGCAAAACACCCATTTATATGGCGATTGATCAACAACTGGCAGCCATTGTTGCCGTTGCAGACCCAATTAAAGACACGACTTTTGCTGCTATTGCGGCGTTGCATCAACTGGGTTTAAAAGTGGCGATGATTACGGGAGATAACCGACATACGGCTCAGGCAATTGCTGCACGTTTACAGATTGATCATGTGGTGGCCGAGGTTTTACCTGAAGGCAAGGTCGATGTTGTACGTGAATTACAACAGCAATTTGGACGTGTGGCTTTTGTGGGTGATGGTATTAATGATGCCCCTGCTTTGGCACAAGCCGATGTTGGAATTGCGATTGGTACAGGTACAGATGTTGCGATTGAAGCAGCCGAAGTTGTATTGATGTCGGGCAATTTACAAGGTGTGCCCAATGCAATTGCTTTGAGTAAAGCCACTATCCGCAATATTCGTCAAAATCTGTTTTGGGCATTTATTTATAATATTGCCTTGATTCCAATTGCTGCAGGCGTGCTATACCCGTTTGCAGGTATTTTGCTCTCGCCTATTTTTGCTGCGGGCGCGATGGCATTATCTTCAGTGTTTGTATTGGGTAATGCGCTCCGTTTAAAATATTTCCAAGCAGCACAGATTTAAATGCAACATACAAAAGGGTTTAGAAGATTGCTCTACGCCCTTTTTATGAGAGAAGTCACATGAATATTGGTCAAGCCTCTAAGCTATCGGGTATTTCCAGCAAAATGATTCGTTATTATGAGCAAATTGGTTTACTGGATACCGCCAAACGCTCTGCTTCGGGTTATCGGATTTATTCTGAGCAAGATTTAAAAACTTTGTCTTTTATTAAGCATGCACGGGATTTGGGGTTTTCTTCTGAGCAAATGAAAGAATTGCTAGGTTTATGGAAAAATGCTGACCGACAAAGTGCAGAAGTGAAGCAACTAACGCTTAAACATATTGAAACCTTAAAACAGAAGATTACGCAATTACAGGAAATGGCGAACTGGTTGCAAAGCTCTGCAGATCATTGCTCTGGCGATGAACAGGCAGATTGTGTGATTTTGAAAGATATTGAATTGGGGAAGTGATTTGGAATTAAGCTTCCCCCATTCAAACAAGACCTGACAGTTATCCACTTGTTAGAAACCATTGTTGTATCTGTCAGCTTAAATTTAACTTAGGAAATCTACATCCCTATCTTTTTAATACATAGCATAAAAAAACTCACACTTTGGGGAAGTGTGGGGGGAAACTTGGAATATCTGTTACTTTATGGGAGCGTATTATATATAAACACAATTTGAATTGATAGATATTCTAAACAATTTACGAGATAAATTTAACACTTTTTAAGAATCTCTCCGATAAACTGCACAACAATCAAGTTTTAGCACTATTCATTACGCATATTTTAGCGCGGTAATTCATACCCTTTTTCATTAATTAAACGAACCGCAGCATCACAGACTTCTGCATCATAAATTGTACCGTGTCCACGTATGACTTCTGCAAGTGCGACATCTACCCCTAATGCGAGGAGAAATAAATGACTTTAAATCAAATACGTCTGGCGATACTAAGTCACGAGATAATTTAGGCATACTTTACCCTGCACCCAACCGATGAATGGTTTTTAGACTGACTTCGCTCACTACAGGTACCACAATATTCTGAAAAGACATCACGATATTTCCTATTTACTTGCAAGCCTGATTGAATCAATCTCTTTTATCATCTTACAAGCTATTGATCATTTTTTAAGGCATTTAAAGGTTGAAATTTAAGGAAATTTTATAAAAAACTCCAAGCTCAAACTCAAAAACCACATTACGACTTCATCTATTTTGTGAAATACCTCTCATTTTTAAACGATAAATTTTTTAGAATGATTTATGCTATATCACACATCAATAAACGAAAATTGAATAACAAGAGAGTTTGATCTATGCCACATTCTTACCACCTCGAAAAACACTATATTGAACGGTCTGGATGGTTACGTGCTGCAGTATTGGGTGCGAACGATGGGATCATTTCTGTGACCAGTTTGGTCGTGGGGATGGCAGCCAGTGGTGCATCTTCTCAAACATTGTTAATTACCTGTATTGCAGGCTTAATTTCGGGCGCTGCTTCTATGGCAGCAGGTGAATATATTTCGGTGAAATCTCAACAAGACATTGAACAAAATGACCTTGCGATGGAAGCACGCGAATTAAAACTCAATCCAGAGCATGAACTAAAAGAACTCACCAATATTTATATGATTCGTGGTTTAGATGCCGAATTGGCAGAACAAGTTGCCATACAACTGACTGCTCACAATGCTCTAGATGCCCATGCCCGTGACGAAATTGGTATTTTAGAACACACCTCAGCGCAGCCATTTATGGCAGCTTTTTCATCGGCATTGGCATTTACTGTAGGTTCATTATTCCCGTTGGTGTCTATTTTACTCTTACCTGAACATCTGTTAGACAAAGGCGTGATGTTGGTCGGTGTAATCAGTCTAGGGGTTATGGGTGCGCTTGCCAGCTATGTCGGTGGCGCAAGTATGTGGAAAGGTGCATTGCGTGTCATGATCTGGGGTATTGTCGCCATGGTATTCAGTGCGTGGATTGGTTCAATGTTCCATGTCGCTGTGGCTTAAAATCTAGAAAACTCAGTATAAAAATCTGCCCTATCTTTGGATAAAAATATGTTCAGAGATAGGGCAAGCTTCAGAAATAACATGAATGAACAGCTTATCCATGCAAAGTTTATATCTCTAAAACTTCTATCTTCAAAGTTAATCAAATAAAACTACAACAGATTCAGCCCACAATTTTAAGTCAGTTTTAAGTTTCAAATTTTAAACTAAAGCATCTTAAAGTCTTTTGAATCATTGACAATGTCTAAGCAGCCCGAATCACCACTTGCTCCATCTATCTTTGCCCGACTACGCTTTTGGCAAAAACCGATTTCTTTATTCTATTTCAATCTACTGCTTGCCCTATGGTTAGGCTTGGTATTGAACTATGGATTTTATGAGAAAATTCAACAATTCACACCTTATCAGGGCATTAAAGCCATAGGCTTATTGATTGCAACTGTGATCGTCATCGTATCGGCGTATCATCTGTTGCTGCAATGGCTAAACTGGCGTTGGAATGCCAAAATATTAGCCAGTATTTTGATTGTAGTCGGTGGATTCAGCGCTTATTTTGTTAATAGCTTGGGCGTAGTGATTACCGCAGACCAAATTCAAAATATGCTGCAAACCGATGTACGTGAAGTACGTGATCTTTTGTCTGTACGCTTAGTGGTTTGGAGTGTGCTGTTTGTACTATTGCCATTGGTCTTGGTGTGGTCTGTTAAAATTCAGCCGACTCATTTTGCCCGTCAATTACTGCAAAAGACTTTAGGCAGTGTAGTTTCGATTGTGCTGATTTTGGGTTTATTGTTCTGTTTTTATGTGGATTATGCTGCAATCTTCCGCGAGCATCGTGATTTAAAAGGCATGCTTTCTCCACAAAATGCGATTGCCTCTAGTCTATCGTATTATAAAAAGAAAGCACCCAAACAGAATTTGCCGCTGCTGCGCTATGGTGAAGATGCACATTTAATTCAACGTGCGCAAACAGGCACAGCACCCAAAATTATGCTGTTGGTGGTTGGTGAAACTGCACGTGCCGAAAGCTTCTCGCTGAATGGCTACGCAAAAAATACCAACCCTGAACTCTCTAAGCTGCCTGTGATTAATTTCACTCAAGTCAGCTCTTGTGGTACAGCCACGGCTGTTTCTGTGCCGTGCATGTTCTCGGGGATGCCACGCCAAAATTATGATGAACAACTGGCAAGTCACCGTGAAGGATTACTGGATATTGCTCAGCGTGCAGGTTATCAAGTCACTTGGATTGATAACAATTCAGGCTGTAAAGGTGCCTGTGATCGGGTGCAGCAATATCAAATTCCTGCAGCGCTAAAACAAAAATGGTGTGATGCTAGCGGTGAATGTTTAGATGAAATTTTAGTGGACAGTTTACAGGCTTATCTTGCTCAGCTTGACCCGAAAGACAGACGTTCACATTTAATTATCTTGCACCAAATGGGCAGTCATGGACCTGCTTATTTCAAACGCTCAACCGTAGCTTATCAACCCTTCCAACCGACGTGTAACAGCAATGCGATTCAGGGTTGCAGTGCCGATGCCTTACGCAATACCTATGACAACTCGATTGTGTATACCGACCATGTTTTAAGTCAGTTGATTCAAACTTTAGAGCAACAAAAACACTATCAAACTGGTTTTTGGTATTTATCTGATCATGGTGAATCGACAGGCGAGCATGGTTTATATTTACACGGCGCACCGTATTCTATGGCACCGACTCAACAAACTCATGTACCGATGCTGATGTGGTTTTCAGAAGCTTGGCAACAACAAAATTCCGCGCAAGTGAATTGCTTAAAAGCACAACGCCAAGCAGCATTGAGTCAGGACAATCTTTTCCCAAGTTTATTGAGCTTACTAGATGTAAAAAGCCAAGTGATTGATCCGAAAAATGATATGCTGAATCAATGTTCTGCCCCATCTACCACTCAACCGCAGCACGAGTCATCACATGCCTAAAATATTAATCATTGAAGATGATTTTATGATTGCCGAATCGACCCAAACCTTGCTCAAGTTACAGCAATTTGATGTTACTTGGGGGAACAACGGGATTGATGGCTTAAAGCAATTAGAGCAGCAAGATATCCAGTTGGTGTTGCTGGACTTAGGCTTACCCATGATGGACGGCATGCAGGTATTAAAAAACATTCGCCAGTTACATCCACAATTGCCCGTGCTGATTATTTCTGCGCGTGATCAATTGCAACAACGGGTGGATGGTTTAAATCAGGGTGCAGATGATTATTTAATTAAACCCTATGAATTTGATGAATTACTGGCGCGAATTTATGCCCTGCTCAGACGTAGCGGCGCACAAAATCCTGTAAACGATACCGCACATATTTTAAGTTATGGCGATTTAGTCTTAGATACCGAACAACATTTGGCAAAATTCAAAGGTGAATATATCGAATTGTCGAATCGTGAATGGGCAATTTTAATGGCTTTGGTCAGCCACCCTAATAAAATTTTCTCTAAAAGTAATTTAGAAGATAAATTATATGATTTTGACAGTGAAGTCAGCAGCAACACCATTGAAGTCTATATTCACCATTTACGCGCCAAACTTGGCAAGGACTTTATTCGTACCATTCGTGGTTTGGGCTACCGTTTAGGGCAAATTTAATGCAATCCTACTCTTTGCAAAAACGTCTGATTGTTTATGTTTCTATCTTTAGTGTCATGTTGGGCTGCGTTTTGGTATTTGCAGCGTATCGAATTGCCCTAGAAGAAATGAATGAAATTTTAGATGCACAAATGCAAAGTTTGGCAGAACGCATTGCAGCGAACCATCCTGAACCTACACAGAGCCAAATCGATTTAAATCAGAGATATAGCGAAGAAGACTTATTTGTCGATATTTGGTCATATGACGATGCTACAACACAATTACACCCTCAAGATGTGTTGCTACAACCCGTAGAAAAACCAGGGTTAATAACTGCTAGTTGAAATCTACCTATTTCTATATTATTATATACAAATGAATAGATATGTTAGTATTGGCGTTGCAGCTAAAACACTGGGTGTTTCCATCCAAACCCTAAGAAGATGGGATGAGGAAGGCACTTTAGTCGCAGATAGAACCCCAAAAAATCACAGACGTTACGATCTAAGCAAGATCACACCTGAACTTATCCATGATCTATCAATTCAGAACAGCCGAAAAACTATTGCTTATGCAAGAGTATCTAGTCACGATCAAAAGGCTGATCTTGAGCGACAAAAACAAGTTTTGGAAATGTACTGTGCCAAGCAGGGATGGACATTTGAGATTATTAGTGATTTAGGCTCAGGGATGAATTATCACAAAAAAGGGCTTAAGGCTCTTTTGGATGGAATTATTAATAATGAAATTGGTCGATTGGTTTTAACCCACAAAGATCGATTATTACGTTTTGGTGCTGAATTGGTTTTTGCTTTATGTGAAGCTCGGAATGTTGAAATTGTAATTATTAATCAGGGTGAAAATTTGAGTTTTGAGGAGGAACTGGCTCAAGATGTCCTGGAAATTATCACTGTATTTTCAGCACGATTATATGGAAGCCGAAGTAAAAAGAACCAAAAGCTAATACAGGCGGTCAAAGAAGCACTATGAGTCGATTTATACGAGGGCATATCATTGAATTGATGCCCAATAATAAACAAGCAAGCCATTTTGCTCAGGCAAGTGGTGTTGCTCGTTTGTCGTATAATTGGGCTTTAAGAGAGTGGCAGCGACAATACAAGGCTGATAAGGAATATCGAGATCAGTGTGAGTATTATGATGTTGCGGTGAATGAAATGCTTCTTAATAGACCTAAAGAGAGTAAATTAAGAAAGCACCTAAACACTTTTAAATTTGAAAAATATCCTTTCATGAAGAAAGTGACTAAGTGCGCACCACAGTTGGCGATTAAGCAGTTGGGTAGTGCTTTTGATAGATTTTTTAACGGCAAATCAGGATACCCCAAGCCAAGAAAAAAAGGCAAGGATGACCGTTTTTCATTATCAAATGATCAATTTAGCGTAAAGGGTCGGTCTATTAAAATCCCTAATTTGGGTTGGGTGAAAATGACTGAGAATCTGCGCTATAAGGGTAAAATTCTCTCGGCCAAAATATTTAAACAAGGTGGTAAGTGGTTTGTATCAATCGCTGTCGAACTCACCCAGATCGAAAAGCTTAAACCGAAAACAGGTTTAAGTATCGGTGTTGATTTGGGTGTCTCTAATCTTGCCACCCTTTCAAATGGTGAGGTTATTCCTTCTAACGCACCACTTAAAAGACAGCTTGCAAAACTAAGGCGACTCAACAAGTCTTTTAGTCGTAAGAAAAAAGGTAGTCAGAATCGAGAAAAAGCAAAAGCCAAGCTATCTCGCCTGCACTATAAAATTGCCTGTCTACGCAAGAATAATCTTCATCAAGTCACAACGGATTTGGTAACACGTTTTGATGTGATTGCGATTGAAGATTTGAATGTTAAAGGCATGTTGAGGAATCGTAAACTCGCAAGAGCTATATCCGATATGGGTTTTTATGAGTTTAAAAGGCAGTTGATTTATAAAGCCAAACAGCATGGAAAATCGGTACTTTCGGTTGGTCGATTCTTCCCAAGTAGTAAAATGTGTTCGTGCTGTGGTGAATTAAATCAATCTCTCACACTTTCTGCGCGAGAGTGGAAGTGCTTAGTTTGCCAAACCATCCAAAATCGTGATGTTAATGCATCAATTAATATCCTGCGATATGCGGATAAAGATTTAATCACTGCATAAGTGGTGATTAAGGCGGTGAGTTACACCGTGACAGCCTATGGAATTGAGGTAATCCCTAAAGCAAATGTTTTAGGTTCTTGATGGTGAAGTAGGAATTAAACATCAAACCCACATTGAGTAGGTTTGAGTAGGTTTTAAATAACGGTTTTATAATCATCAAACCGAAGTTGGACTGTGGCATACCTATATTTTGCCGCAAGAAACCCTACAGATTCAAATTAGCCAGCAAAACTCTGTGCGCCAATATTTAGCTTTAGAATTAGCGGCAAATATGTTTATTCCCTATGCAATATTTTTACCCTTTGCCCTTTTGGCTTTGGGTTGGCTGATTCGTCATAATTTTCAACCACTAAATAACTTTAAAAGCGAATTGGCACGTCGTAAAGCGCAGGATCTCAGCCCGATTCACATGTTGGATTATCCTGTCGAGCTTGCACCCACGATTCAGGAAATGAATCAGTTATTTACGCGAATTTCTGCCGCACAGCAGGAACAGCGCCAGTTCGTTGCCGATGCTGCACATGAATTACGTACCCCACTCACTGCACTCAATTTACAAGTACAAATTTTATTGCAGCAATTTCCACATAGTGATGCCCTCAATAATTTAAGCCAAGGGGTTTTGCGTTTACAGCATTTAGTCAATCAGTTATTAAGCTTAGCCAAGCAAGATGCCTCAGATAGTCTAATTGAAAACGATCAAACCCTATCTTTAAATCAAATGACCATTGCCTGTGTGGAACAGCTCATTCAATTGGCATTGCAAAAAGATATTGATTTAGGTGTCGAACAACGCCAAGAGTTGAATATTCATGGACAAAGTTCTGCTTTGCATTCCATTATTTATAATTTAATTGATAATGCGATTAAATATACCCCCAAACAAGGCGTGATTAATGTGACTATTTTTCAGCAAGAACAACATGCAATTTTGCAAATTGAAGACAGTGGTGCAGGCATTGACCCCGCACTATTCAATCAAATTCGACAGCGTTTTTACCGTATTCATAACCATGCGGAAATTGGTAGTGGTTTAGGTTTATCTATTGTAGATAAAGCCACCCAACGCTTAGGTGCAAGTTTAGAGTTTTCTAAAAGTGCCAGTTTAGGTGGTTTATGTGTGCAGGTTAAATTTCCGATACGTTAAGATCGGGTTTTAAGTTAGATTTTGAGTGTGCAATTTATGCGCCAAGAATGCATAGGCAACCACATTCAAACACCAAGTAATCCAGCCTGTCCAAAGATTATGACTAAAAAAATGTGCCCCGCGCATCATTTGCGCCCAGCCCATCCCCATGCCTAAAATACATGCTGCAATTAAGAAAAAATAAGCACGTTTAGGTTGAGCAACCCGATAAACAAAATACCCTACCAATAAAGCAAAACCACTTGAGGCATGCCCACCAGGAAAACAATGCCCTGCCGTTGCACTTAAATCCCACCAAACGCCATGCGCTGTGGCAATGCTCATATCCCATGGGCAAGCATGTGCCGACTGCGATTTAAGTATTGCAATCACACTGGTTGAAATCACCGCCATCCAAAAGAAATAGCCAAACTTCCAACGACGAGCACGTAATTTTTGAAATCTGAAAGACAGCAACCAAGCCAGCAAATAGCTCAGATATACTGCAATCAGGATATATTTGACATAACGATGATTTAATTCAGCCAATGCCCAATTTTGTCGCAGTGGAAATTCTGCATGTGCATCTATAAAAGGTTGAATTAGGTGTAAATCTAGCGTGCCTGCAACGCTAAAAAAATTGAGCAATATCAGCAAACTCAGAAGGAGTAAAATTGCTTGAAGAAGTAAAAATTTTGAATGCTGATGCCGCATGAGGATTACTCAACTCACTATCTATTTTAAAGTCTGTCTTATGCTTTTTTGAAGGATTAAGCAGGAATCAGGCATGCGCCCCAAGTCAATGTGATAATTGCCAAAGCAACAAATTGCGCTGCACTGCCCATATCTTTGGCATTTTTAGACAAGGGGTGTTGCTCCATCGAAACACGATCGACCACGGCTTCAATAGCAGAGTTAATCAGTTCGACAATGATGGCAAGTAAACACACCACAATCATGAGCACTTGTTCAACACGACTGACAGGCATGAAAAAACTGAGCGGGATCAGCAGTAAATTAATCAGAATGATTTGCCGAAATGCCGCTTCATTTTGAAAGGCGGCTTTAAAGCCTGCCAAAGAATAGCCTGTGGCATTCAAAATCCGTTGTAAACCAGAAGTGCCTTTGTAAGGAGAGCGTGGAAGCATAGTGAATCTGATTTGAAATAAATCGGATGCTAAGTGGTTTAGCTTAAAATTGGCTTAACTATAACCTTTTGAGACTATTAAATTAAATCGGTGTAATATGTAACATTATGAGTGCCCTATTGAATAATAAGACTCCATCTAAAGTAAGCTGTAAATACCATCAATTTCTTATTGTTGAATCTAAGGTTGTATCAATTGCTCGGCTTCAACTTGCTTAATATCAAAATCAGGACTTTCTTTGGCTTGAATAATTTGCACAGGAATAAAGCGCACTTGAACCACACTTGGTTTTCCACGTGGGTCTTGTGCTAATTTTTGATTCAATGCAGAAATCTGTTGAGGTTTTGGCGCTATATCTCCACGCAAGACTACGCGAATTAAAGTCATCTCTTTACGCCGATCAAACTGCACCGTATCAATCAAATTATTATGTTGATTAAATTGACTTTCAATCAAGCTTTCTACCTGATGTTCATACATCTGTTTATTTAACATCATCATAAAGTTAAAGCTTAAATAGATACCCAGCGCAAAAAGTACTAAAAGACTCACGATATTTCTTTTAATAAATTCAATTACTGTGCTATTTACTTCTTCATCTGAACCGCGTCTAAAACCAGCTGCCCATAACACCAGTGAAGAACTAATTTGAATAGCAACAATATTGGTCAGTGCCAACAGCAGAGCATTTGCTGCATGTTTCCATTCCAGATGCGCAATTAATATGCCACTTGCAACCAGCGGCGGTACCAAAGCAGTCGCAACTGCAACGCCAACAACAGCCACAGACAGACGTGGTGAAACGGCTGCAAATGCCCCTGCTGCACCACCCGCAAGTGCAATCATTAAATCCATAATGGTAGGCTGAGTTCTAGACAGAATTTCATGGGTGATAGGTAAGTTAATATTGATAAGACCTAAAATGATGCCAATACTGACAATCATCGACACACCTAAAACTAAGGTTTTAAATGCTGTTTTAAAAAACAACCATCGATTATCAATAAATGCTAAAGCCATACCTGAAATGGGACCAAGCATCATCGCAACCAGCATTGCACCAATCACCACTGCAGCTGAATTAGACAATAAACCATAGCCTGCAATAATAGCTGCCAAAGCATTCATTATAAAAAAGGTTTTGCTTGGCAAGGCATCGGCCTGAATATTCAGCCGTACTTGTTTATGATCAATCTTTTTAGAGTTTTCGCGCTCCGCTTGTTTGTATTTCAGCTTTTCTTTCAGAAGTTCATATTTTTCTTGTTCAGGACTGTCTTCAACCACAATCGTTGGATCTTGATCTTTTTCCATCGCATGCCTCTGTGTTAGCTGAATAGGAATCTATCCAAATTCTCATGTAGCCGTAGACTTTGTGCAATTCCGCCCAGCATGTTTGGCTTCATACAATTTATTATCTGCAAGTTTAAGCACTTCAGAAATATCCTCTGCATCTTTAAACCAAAATGCGATACCAATTGAGATGGTAATTTCACCCATACCATTAATATTGGTTTGTTGCATGGTCGTTCTTAAACGCTCCGCAGCTTTATATGCCACATTTGCATCTGCAGTCGTCATTAAAACTAGAAATTCTTCACCGCCACTACGACAGCAAACATCCTGTTCCCTAAAATTAGTTAGCATTATTTGCGCGAGCGTTTTAAGTACCACATCACCTTGATCATGCCCATACTGATCATTAATTTGCTTAAAAAAATCTATATCAATGGCTAATACTGCAAATTCGGTACGAGTCTCTAGCAGTTCATTTAAAAATAATTGCATACCACGACGGTTATATAAACCTGTTAATGGGTCCGTATTGACACGATGTTTTAACTCCGCAATCCGATCACTAAAGGTTTCCGAACTCATTAATAATGAGGTTCTAAACTTTAAAACCTCGAAATACCACGGATCAACTTCTTTAATTTTATTTTCAATGTCCGCATGATTGAGCATACTTGCCATACGTGCCAAGCGGTTCAAAGGTGAAGAAATAAAGCTTGAGATATACCAAATCAATAAAAAAATAAAAAAGTAAAAAATGAAGATTCCAATCGATACTTTAAAAATCAGCGTATTAGCTTGTGCAAGTAAATCATCTGTGGGCTGCTGAGAAACTACAATCCAATTTACACTTGGAATATGTGCAAAACCCGCCAAATTATCTATACCTAAACTATTCTTTAAACGAATTGATCCCTTTGTATTCTTATTAATATAATCCAAACCTGTATTATTGATAATTTTTTCACCAATTCGCTTTTTATCTGGATGAAAAATAATACGATTATGTTGATCAATCACATACATATAACTTTTTTTATAATCATACTGAGTATTGAGCATGGTATTAATCAAGTTCTGCTCCTGTAAATAAATCGTACCACTGATTAAGCCTAAATATTGATGTGTTTTATTATAAATAGGTTGTAACATCATGACGATTAAATTATTACTTATAGACCAATAGGGAGATGAAATATAAGTTTTCTTTTTTTCAATAGATCCATCAATACCAATGGTACTATAAGCCTGATTAAAATTAAGTTTTAATGTATTAGGTGCATAAGCTAAAATATGTTTATTCTGCTCTACCAATAAAACACTATTAAAATTATTCGATTGATTTTTTAAGCGTTTTACTTCTTCTTTTCTAACTTGTGTATTATAAAATTTTTTTTCTAATAAACGTGCACTATAATCCAACTCTTGCAGCATATCTGAAAAATGTTGATTGGCACTGGTGGCAATTTTTTCTGCATATTTTTCATTGATCGAAAGTGAATTTTGAATTAATTGTTGTTTAATTACATAATTTAAAATAAAAATACTTACGACAAATAAGCCTGATACACTTAAAATTGTGGAAATTAAAATAAGTTTACGCAGATCCAATCCAAGTCGTAGTAAAAAATGTTTCAACAGTTCCTACCCCAAAAATTCAAAAACTGTGACAATTGCCAACTTTAACACATAATTTTACAACTCAATCACATAATTTTAAAGCAATATAGTTGAATTTTTGATGTTCAATTCAACAAATTGGATAATTCGCTTGTTGCTGACCACAAACTAAATCAGAAATATATCCTCTAAATACAATTTCTACCACACACTTCCTAAGAATGCACCGACTAATAACAAATAAAGACAACTTGAATTTTTTCGTTCTTATTTTTTGCTGAAAACCTTGTCTATTCGATAAATTTTTAGGGTCAATTACTCATAAAATTACAAAAAATAAATATTTATTCCATGCTTTAAATTTATCCTATCCACCTAATAAATAAATTGTTTTCTCTTATGTTTAAGACACTTTTCACTATAAGCAGTTGCTCACTTTTAACAGCATGTATTGTAGTTGACGGAACAGCATCGGGGCAGATTCCCAATATCGTCATTCAACCTCAAATTCCAGCAAGTACACCTGTAGAACGTCCTGCACAACAAACCATTTATATGCCAACACCTATGCCTTATCCTGCACAAACATGGCAACAAAAAGTCAAAATTAAAACCTATGATGGTCGCTGCGTAGATTTTAGTCGCAGTAATCAACGTTCCATTCAGACTTCACATTGTCATGATGGTACCAATCAGCATTTTATTTTCCATCCTGATCAAAGCATTACCGTGCAAGGTAAATGTCTAGATGTAGCAGGAAAACAGAAACATGATGGTGCTGAAGTAATTGCTTATACCTGTAATGGACAAAGTAACCAAAAATGGTATCTCGATGGTCAGCGTATTCGTAGTGCAGATACAGGCAAATGTTTAGATATTTATAATGGAAAAATGAAAATGTATAGCTGCAATCAAAATCGTGGGCAGAAATTTAGTTTTATTGCCTTATAAAAAAGAATCACTAATTCCCTCAGCCTAGCCTGCTCTTTTGAAGATGAGGGAATTAGCGAATGATAATTTAAAAAATTATAAAAATTTTACTTTAAATACGATTAATTAAGGATGCTGACTAAACAAATCAAAAATCACTTTTCTTAACCACTGATGACTGGTTTGGTGATGACAAGACGTATGCCAATATTGTCGTACAGGATAGGTTGGAAAATTCAAAGGCGCACTCACTACTTGTAAATTCCCGCGTGCCAATAACACCTCACTTAAATAATAAGGCACTGTCGCAATCATATCGGTTTCTTGCACAATTAAACCGACCCCTAAATAACTTGGGATACTCATTAGAATATTACGTCTTAAACCACGATTGCTTAATTCATTTTCAATATGGTAGTGACCTATACTGGTATCTACATCGACATGCGATTCACGAATATAAGCTTCAACATCTAAACTTTTTTCACAAATACGTGGATGATCTTTACGACTAATCACCACATAATATTGTAAAAATAATTGCTGCTGATAAAAACCCTGCTCTAACTCAGGTAAAAAACCAATCGCAAAATCAATTTCACCATTTGCCATTTGATAACTGGTTTCACGGGTAATAGGACGAATTTTAATCCGCACTGAAGGTGCATATTTTTTTAAAAACTTGGTCAGTTTTGGCAATAAAACCAAATGCGAAACATCGGTCATTGCCAAGGTAAATAATTGATCGGAATGTGTCGGATCAAAATCGACTTTAAAATTATTGACCGTTTCAATTTTATTAATAATTTCACTAATCGGTGAAAAAATCTGTTTCGCCAACTCTGTAGGCAACATTTCATTGCCAACCCTTAAAAATAATGGGTCATTAAAATGCTGACGAATTTTATTTAAACAGTTACTAACCGCAGGCTGACTCATGCCCAATGCATCTGCTGCTGCAGACACATTTTTTAATTTATATACATAGTAAAAAATCTGTAGCAGTTTGCTATCTAACTTAAACATATCCATCTTTCCTTAGAATCAGTTTCACTGCTCAGTTTTCATCCTTATTTAACGCCAAGCTTTTAATTTAGAGCTATGCCCAATGCCCACATTAAAACAATTGGTCGGATCCAATTTTTGATAATGCTGCTTTAAGGCAGGCTTCGCCACATATAAATGCCCAACATTATGCTCTGCAGGATACTCTGCCCCACGTGCATCAAGCAATGACCACATTTGATGTTCCATCGCCAACGGGTCTACGCCTTTTTTAATAATATAGTCCTGATGAAAGACATGACATAAAAAATGACCATAATACAACTTATGTATAATCGCCTGCTCCAACTCTTCGGGCAAGGTTTCAACCCATTGCTGATCATTACGTCTTAACGCAATATCTAAAGCAACAATGTCTTCCACTTCATTTCGATGTGTATCACGATAACGAATTGCAGCACCTGCCACTGCAAAGCGATGCAGAAAAGCCTTGCGGCCTTCATCTTCATTACATAGAAAAAAACTGCCGGAATTGCGCGTGATAAAATAATCCATTAAAAACTGCTGTACTGCCGCAACATCTTGCTGCTCAATGCGCAAAATTAAATGATGTTCATACAAATCACGAAATTGGTTCATGCGTTCTGGTAAATGATTTGGCAGTAGTTTCGTGAACATTTGCAAAACTTTATCCGACAATCCACGCATGCCCCAACGGGTTAGAAAACCATCAACTTTGTCTTTCATGGCAAAAGCTGCAGGTACTTTACTGGTGCCAAACTTCTCGATAAACAAGAAGCTGTCTTTGCCATATTCTGCACCAATGTCATAGGCATCTCGATGAATATACTCGCCAGCAATCGGTACACGCGGCAAATCACGTAATAAAAAACGGCGAATCGCGGTTAAATCATCCTGCTGATTGCTGCCGATATAAAACACCTGACTCGGAATTTTCTCAAATGTATCCAAACGCACTGCAAACACACAGACTTTACCTGCCGAACCCGAAGCTTCAAACAAACGGCTCGGGTCGGCATTAAACCGTGCAGGCGTATCGGCATCGACTTGGGCAACATCATGCACGTAACGCTGATCTGAAGCACAACAATGTTCCGAATATTCAATATCTTCAGGGCGATATTGTTGTTGCTCAAGTTTGGTTAAAATTTCTTCTGGCGAGTTCCCTAAATTCACCCCCAAATGATTGATGAGTTGCAACTCGCCCAGTGCATCGACTTGTGCATATAAGGCCAACTCAGTATAGGCAGGACCACGTCTGACCAATGCACCACCTGAATTATTACATACCCCGCCCAACACTGAAGCGCCAATACAAGATGAACCAATGACTGAGTGTGGCTCACGCTGATGCGGCGCCAATTGCTGTTCCAAAGCATCCAATGTTGCACCAGGCAAGCAAATCACTTGCTTGGCATCGTTGATGAGCTGAATACCTTTTAAACGTTGGGTGTTGATCAAAATTACAGGACGATCATAGTCATCACCAAAAGGGGTAGAACCACCCGTGAGTCCAGTATTGGCGGCTTGCATAATAATAATGCAATCTGCTGCCACAGCCACTTGTAACACTTGCCACTGCTGCAATAAAGAACCTGGCGTGACCACCGCAAAAACCTGTCCTTCGCCAAAACGTCGCCCTTGACGATATAAACGAGTATCTGATTCATGGGTCAATACATGCGCTTTTCCCACAATATCGACCAAGTTTTTGAGGGTTGCTGCAGCATCAAATTGTGTTGCAGAAGAAATTGTCTGTGGCATAGTGTACAAGTCCTGAAACAAGGTGAAAAATACAATTAAGCGATTCAGCCAAATGCATCGGTTGATGGATTGATCGCTCCTGTTGGCAATTTAGCCTTTCAGTTCACGCTCAAGTTGTACCAAGCAATCTGAGTTAATCGCTTGAATGTTTTTAGCACCCGTTAAGGTCATTGCGACTCGCATTTCTTTATCAATCAATTCGAGTAAATTACTCACACCCGCCCCACCTGCAGCGCCTAGTGCATAAATAAAGGCACGTCCGAGCATACAAGTATCCGCACCCATCGCCAACATGCGCACCACGTCTAGGCCATTACGAATACCTGAATCCACTAGAATTTTTAGTTCCCCTTTCACTGCATCGGCAATTGGCGGTAAAGCACGTGCAGTTGAAAGTACACCATCTAACTGACGACCACCGTGATTGGACACCACAATTCCATCAGCGCCAAAACGCACAGCATCTTTAGCATCTTCTGGGTCTAAAATGCCTTTAATGACCATTGGGCCATCCCAGAATTCACGAATCCACTCCAAGTCTTTCCATGAAATAGATGGGTCAAAGTTATTGCCTAACCAGCCAATATAATCTTCAAGTCCTGTTGGTTTGCCTAAGTATTTAGAGATATTGCCCAAGTCATGCGGACGACCTAGTAAGCCAACATCCCATGCCCAGTTTGGATGCATCACTGCCTGCATATAGCGGCGCATAGCAGCATTTGGACCACTCATGCCCGAATGTGCATCACGATAACGTGCGCCAGGCACAGGCATATCTACCGTAAAGACTAAGGTTGAACAGCCTGCTGCTTTGGCACGTTCCAAGGCATTGCGCATAAAACCACGGTCACGTAATACATATAATTGAAACCACATTGGGCGTGAAATGGCAGGCACCACTTCTTCAATTGGGCACACCGACACGGTAGATAAAGTAAACGGAATACCTTTTTTGTCAGCTGCAACTGCAGCCTGCACTTCACCACGGCGCGCATACATGCCCGTTAAACCCACAGGTGCCAAAGCCACAGGCATTGACAAGGTTTCATTAAATAAGGTGGTTTCTAAACTCAAAGCCGACATGTCATTCAAAACACGTTGGCGCAAGGCAATCTGTGAAAGGTCTTCCACATTTCTTTTCAGCGTTTGTTCCGCGTACGCACCTCCATCAATATAGTGAAATAAAAATGGCGGTAAACGGCGTTTGGCTGCTTCGCGGTAATCATTCGCAGAAGAAATAATCATGGCGCTATCCTGTTTAATCGACTCGCACGCTGACGACGCGCATCTTCCTCGTCTATCATGCGTACTTGTTGAACTACAAATTCAATATGTCCACACACTGCCGAACGGGCAGCTTCTGGATCCTGGCGTTCAATTGCATCCATCACTTGAAAGTGTTGATCGTGCAACTGATCGAAACGGTGGGCTTCGGTATAGACTTTGCGTCTGCCCAAAACTACGTTGTATTGCAACAAATCAAATAAGCCGCGCATCATTTGAATGAGCACCAAATTGTGCGATGCTTCGGCAATTGCCAAATGAAACTTGGCATCGGCAATTGCTGCCTGATCGTCATCACCTAAAATTTGAAAATGGGCGATTTGCTCATAACAGGCACGGATGTTTTTCAAATCCTCAGCAGTTGCCCGCTGTGCGGCATACCATGCCGTACCACCTTCAAGCACCATTCGTGCTTCCTGCACATCAAAACGATAAGCAGGATCTTCATCAATCAGGTTACTTAAAGGCTGCACAATTTGATATTGCGACCAATTGGTAGGCAGTTGTTGCAAAAAAGTACCCGCTCCAACTTTGCTGACCAGCATGCCCTGACTGGTCAATTGCTGAATAGCCTCACGCAAAGAGGAACGGGAAACCCCGAGTTGTTCACATAACTTTCTTTCGGCAGGCAATCGGTCTCCGACTTGCATCTGATTTTTTTCAACCAGTGTGCGCAGGTCTTGAACAACTTTGTCGGAAACTTTCATGCGGCTATCCTCTTGTGCATGTGGTTATGGAATCATCCATGGGAACACATAAGCTTGTAGAGTGATAATAATACCGATCATTACGGTGAACGTGATACTGTGTTTCACGGTAAAGCGGAATAAATCCGATTCTTTACCGACTAAACCAACAGCCGCACAGGCAATTGCAATAGATTGCGGTGAAATCATTTTGCCTGTTACCCCACCACTGGTATTGGCAGCAACCAACAGAACTTCTGGTACACCAATTTGCTGTGCGGTTGTGGCTTGCAAGGCAGCAAACAAGGCGTTGGCTGAAGTATCTGAACCTGTCAAGAACACCCCAATCCAGCCTAAAAATGGCGAGAAGAATGTGAAAGCATTGCCTGTGTGTGACAAAGCCAGTGCCAAAGTCGCAGACATACCTGAATAATTGGCAATAAATGCAAACGCCAACACCATCCCAATAGAATAAATTGGTGTTTTTAGCTCGTTGATGGTTTCAGCAAAAGTTTTAACAGCTTCACGCGGTTTCATTTTTAAATAAATGATGGTGATGATGGCCGCAATCATAATCGCAGTCCCAGTTGCGCTAAGCCAATCGAACTTAAAGATCGCATCATAGTCTTTAACATCAGCGACCACAGGCGGCATCTTTTGCACCAGTTGGTGTAAAAATGGCACTTTGATGGAAATTACCCAGTCGTGCATTGCGCCATCTTTGGCAAATAAATCTTTAAACGGCTTGATGCTCCAAATAGTGACCATCACCGTTAACACTGCAAAAGGTGACCATGCTTTAACAATCTGCCCGATGCTGTATTTTTGCTGTTGTTCTGCAACTAAGTTGGCATCCACTTTGGTGTCTGCATCGCTAAAACGGAAAATGTGTTTTGGCTGCCAGAATTTAAATAAGACCGTTAAACTAATCAAAGAGGCAATTGCGGCTGTAATGTCAGGTAACTCAGGTCCAACAAAGTTAGAGGTCAAGTATTGTGCAATCGCAAAAGCACCACCACCCACCAACACTGCAGGCCAAGTTTCTTTCACACCGCGCCAGCCATCCATAATTGCCATAATCCAGAACAGCACAATAGGCACCATAAATGGCAACTGACGCCCAACCATCTGGCTAATTTCCATGGTTTCTACACCCGAAACCTGACCCGCCACAATAATTGGAATCCCCATTGCGCCAAACGCAACAGGTGCGGTGTTCACAATCAAACATAAACCCGCAGCGTATAAAGGTTTAAAACCCAAACCCACCAACAAAGCAGCAGTAATTGCCACTGGCGCCCCAAAGCCCGCTGCACCTTCTAAAAATGTGCCAAACGCGAAGCCCACTAGTAGCATCTGGAGACGCTGATCTTCTGTAATTGACAGAATAGATGAGCGAATAATGTTAAACTGCCCTGTTTTTACAGAGATTTTATATAAAAATAATGCGCCAATAATAATCCATGCGATTGGCCATAAACCGTAGAAAAAGCCATAGATCAATGAAGCAAAAGCCATTGGTGCAGGCATGCCATAGGCAAATAACGACACTAATAACGCCAAAATAACCGTAATTGTTCCCGCAACACTTCCTTTTAAGCGAAATACAGCCAATGCCAGAAAGAAAAAGATAATCGGGATTAATGCAATAAGACTCGAAATCCAAATATTTGCCATTGGATCGTAGATCTGTTGCCAATGTTGAAGCATTGTCATCTCCTTGAAATGCTCACTCAAACGTAAACATAGGTCTAAGCATATAGATAAAATTCTAATTTTGGTCTGACCAATATTAAGATAAAAATCAAAATACTCTTAACATTTGCAACAAATAATAGTTTTATACAAATAAATGTCAATATTGGTTGGATTGTTTATCCATATGGTCATACCAATTTAAATAAAGATGATCTTTGTTCGCAGCATAAAAAATACGGTGAAGAAAAATTTAAACTTTGTTTTTTCTGTAGTTTTTAAGAGGAAGGAAAAACCAAATTTATTCGGCACAGCCTTATACAACTTTCGTCTAATACAGTAAAATACGTGTGCTTTCTTCTAAGATGAATTGAACGCTTGATCAAAGGAATCATGGATAAATTCAGCTCAAGTGGCCGCTATTCGGCTTAAAAACATGTGGATTAAAAGAATTTTTTAGACAAAAAAATAACGCCATTATTGACTGCAACAATGGCGTCATCGTGTATTTATAACAGCAACTCACACCTTACTGTGGCTTAACCTGTCACCACGTTCAGGCGCTTTAAAAGCGAAATATGCAAATCAATTTGCCCTGCAATTTCAGGTAAAATTTGCTTTAAAAACTGGCTATAGTTCATTGCATCTTCTGCTCTTAATACGCCTGCTTGTACCAATTGTTCCTGCTGTAGCAACATACTTTGTACACGGTTTAAATCAGGCTTTTGCCCTTGGCTTAAACCTGTACTAATTTGCTTAAAGCCTAAATACAACTGATCACGTTGCTGGATTAATTGCTGCATTTCAACTGCAGATACCGCAGCACGCTCTAGCATAGCGTTTGTTTCCAGTACATTTTCAGATTCATCTGAATATAGACTTTGCGTTGTTTCTATCTCTGTGGAAGCCGTGTTCGGTTTCACCCACACTGTTTCCAAAACAGTCTTATTCGGTGGTTGAAATACATACACCACGGTAAACAACACCGCGACCGCCAAAACAAAAAAGCCAATACCGAGCCATCGAGTCCCATTCATGTGCATGCTCCATAAGCAAACCATCCTAAAATGCGCTCAATTCAAATATCGTCTTGAGCGCCTTAGCATGCTTTGCCTGTTATGATCGGCTTAAAAATTACGGCGTCGACCAATCGCTTGGTGCATAACCCAAACGCACTCGCTGTGGGTGATTCCCCACTGGCACACTGCGGACTTTTTCTCCCGTAGCAAAGTCAATCACCGTTACCACATCGGTTTCACTTTCTGAAATCACACAGCTTTTTCCATCTGGGCTACGGGTTGCCCAATATGGTTTACCTGCAGGAATCAGTTTGCCTGCTTTTAAACTCTGACGGTCTACAATGGTCGCGTAATCATCCATCGTGCCTGCCACACAGAGTTTTTCGCCATCTGCGCTGATGGATAAACCATGATGACGTGAATCATTTACCCATTTGCTGCGGTCTTTTGGAATTGTACTGCTGCCTGGTAATTGTCCAATACGCGTGACTTTATCGGTTTTTAAGTCGTATTCCACCAAACCATTAAAAAATGAAACCTGCGCATAAAGTTTGCTTTCATCTTTACTTAGCACCATAGGACGCACTGAGTTGGATAAATCCTTACGTCCAAAGGCATCTAACGCAGGTCGGAAATCAATTTTTTTCAGAACTTTATAATTGTTGGCATCGGCAATGGTAATAAAGCGCTTACCTTTGGTAAAATCTTGCCACTGTGCATCCATCGAAGTTTCTACGTTACCAATCGCAGAGTTTAAGATTTTCGTTCCACCTGCAAAGTAAATATTTTCGTGCGGCTTATCCCCTGTTGCAAAACGCCCCAATTCTTTACCTGTATGAATATCTAAAACATGCACCACATTACCTGACGATGCCGACACAGCAACACGTTGTCCATCTGGTGAAACCGCCATGTGGTCTGCGCGGAAACCTTCGACTGGCGTACGCCAATTAATTTTGCCCGTTTTAATGTTGATGGATACCACATCGGCAAAACTTGGACGTGAAGCCACAATCGACTGTCCATCTGGCGTGGAATACATATCATCCACCAACTGGTCATTGCCCTCACCTGCAGTTTGTTGAATGTAAGTGTAGGCAATCAATTTCACTGGATTTAAATGAATTTCTAATAAACGCTCTTTGCGGTCAGGAATCATATTGACCACACCCACTTTGCCAAAGTCTTGTGAAGGGTGAATCACCGTCACTGTGCCATCCCAGTTATTGCCGACAAAAAAGACTTGTTGGGTATTCGGTGGCTGCGGTAAATAGGTCGAATCTGCATAACTTTGTGCGCTGACACAACTTCCTAAAGCCAGCACGCCTTGAAGTAGATGTTTAAACACCTTGTTGGAATAATTCATGTTCTTGTTCTCCCTGAACAGCAAAATGAAAGTGTTGTTTTTGTTTTGGCTTGTGTTTTTACATATTTGTTGTTTTTAACTGAAGCCTGCCTAATCCATCTTGAAGCGATCTTGAAGATTGTTGGCGTGGCATTGATTGGGCAATAGCATAAGAGTTTTTGTAATTTTGCGTCTAGGGTTCGAGCTAGACTATCCGATAGCAGGTCAAGTTTCAGATAAACAGAAATACAGCATCACATCCTGTTAAAATGCCAAGTATGATAAAAGCTTGTTTTTGTCGATGAAATGACAGTAATCCCATACCCATTCAAGCATTTAAACTCAAGAATATAAGGATGTGCCGAGATGCAGTTGTTGGAACTTAAAACCTTGCGTAAACAGCTTCGACAACAGCGCAGAGCGGTCACGCGCACCCAACAGCAACACGCACAGCAAGCTGTTTTGCAGCGGCTAATACGACTGCCAAAATTTCAGTACGCAAAAAAAGTGGGTATGTATTTACATGCTTTTGGTGAAATTCATACACACCGCATCATTGAATATTGCTTCGCGCATAGCAAACAAGTGTATTTGCCCATGATTTGCAATATGAATCAACACTTGGTGTGGGTACAAATCACCCCACAACAATATCGTCAGCGTCGCTTTGCCCATCATCGTTTGGGGATGCAAGAACCAAGAACAAGTCGCGGAAAACACATCTCCCATTTAGATTTAGTCTTGATGCCCTTATTGGCTTGCGATACGCATGGCACCCGCATTGGAATGGGCGGTGGTTATTATGACCGCACTTTAGCCTCTGCCCCGCAGCATCCTTATCGCTTAGGGATTGCACATGATTTTCAGCTAATTCATACACGCTTGCCACGTGAAAATTGGGATCAACCTGTAGATGCCTTACTAACTCCACAACATTTTTTACAGTTTAAACGCACCTTGAAACGCTAAATTGATCATTTTGACTGAATAGATCAATTTAAAATCACATATTTAGCTACTTTTTAAACAATTTGTGTTGACCTACCCTTGTATTTTAAAAAATACCCATCACTATTAAAAACATGGCAACACCGTTGTCACTCATTAGGAGTGCCCATGTCTGAAATTATTATGAATCAAGAAACCTTAGAGCCTCAGGTTCCAAGTGTATTACCGCTTTTAGCGCTACGTGATGTGGTGGTTTATCCACACATGCAAATCGCGCTATTTGTAGGTCGTGAAAAATCGATCAATGCAGTTGATGTGGCTCGTAACAGTGACAATCTAGTATTTGTAGTTGCGCAAAAAGATTCGCTTACAGAAGAAATTGATCACGACAATTTATATCAATACGGTACTGTCGCGAAGATTGTGCAAGTTGTGAATCACGAAAATGATGAAAACTGTATCAAAGTGCTGATTGAAGGCTTATACCGCGCCAAACTCGAAAAAATTATTGATGAAGACGCGTATTTGACTGCAGAACACAGCTTGAGCCCAATGACTGTTGCGATGGATGAAAATACCCAAGCAACACGTTTGCAAGAATTACGTGCCTTATTTGCGCAATATGCAGAAGCAAAATTACGCAATGCACGTGAACTGATTGCTGCTGCCAATAAAATTGAAGATTTATTGCAGTTGTTGTTCTTTGTTGCAACCCGTGTGCCATTGAATATTGATGTCAAACAAAAATTCCTTGAGCACGATGAGTTTGAAGCTCACTTGACCGAGTTAATGACTTATTTATTGCAACAGTCTGAAGAACAGCAGATTGAGCAAACCTTGCATGACTCTGTTAAACGCCAGATGGAAAAAAATCAGCGTGAATACTTCTTGAATGAGAAGATGAAAGTCATTCAACGCGAACTGTCCGATATGAACGGCGGTGCGGAAGATGATGTCGCTGAAATTGAAAAACGTCTGGCCGAAGCAGACTTGCCAGAACATGTCCGCAAAAAAGCAGAAGCTGAGTTCCGTAAGCTAAAAGCCATGCAACCTGCATCTAGCGAAGCGGCTGTGGTACGTAACTATCTGGAAGTAATTTTAGATACGCCATGGAACAAAGCCAGCAAAGTCAGCATTAACTTGGCGAAAGCACAAGAAATTTTAGATGCCGACCATTACGGTTTAGATGAAGTCAAAGACCGTATTGTGGAATACCTTGCTGTGCAGTCGCGCGTGAAAAAACTCAAAGGTCCAATTCTGTGCTTAGTCGGTCCTCCGGGTGTAGGTAAAACCTCACTGGGTGAATCGGTTGCAAAAGCCACTGGACGTGAGTTCGTGCGCATGGCGCTAGGCGGCGTACGTGATGAAGCGGAAATTCGCGGTCACCGCCGTACCTATATTGGTGCGATGCCGGGTAAAATTGTGCAGTCATTGACTAAAGTTGGTGTGAAGAACCCACTGTTCTTGCTCGATGAAATTGACAAAATGGCACAGGATTACCGTGGCGACCCTGCATCTGCTTTGTTAGAAGTACTTGATCCATCACAAAACAACAAGTTTAATGATCACTATTTAGATCTAGACTTAGACTTGTCTGAAGTGATGTTCATTTGTACTGCCAACAGCATGAATATTCCAGAAGCTCTGTTAGATCGTATGGAAGTAATTCGTCTACCGGGTTATACCGAAGATGAAAAAGTGAATATTGCAGAACGCTATCTTGTCCCTAAAGCCATCAAAAATAATGGCTTGCGTGCTAAAGAATTGACGGTTCATGAAGAAGCGATTCGTGACATTGTGCAGCGCTATACACGTGAAGCAGGTGTGCGTAGTCTGGAACGTGAAGTGTCAAAAATTGCCCGTAAGGTGGTGAAAGAAGCAGTCAGCAAAAAAGCCAAAAACCTACAGGTAGATGTGACTTCACAAAACTTGCCTGACTACCTTGGTCCACACAAATTTGACTATGGTATGGCAGAAGAAGAAGCCGAAGTGGGTCGTGTAAATGGCTTGGCTTGGACTTCAGTGGGTGGTGAATTACTCACCATTGAAGTGGCAACCATGAAAGGCAAAGGTAATTTCATCACCACAGGTTCATTGGGTGATGTGATGCAAGAGTCAATCAAGGCCGCGATGACCGTTGTGCGTACCCGTGCCGACAGTTTAGGCATTGAAGCCAATGTATTTGCCGAAACCGATGTACACGTACACTTGCCAGAAGGTGCAACACCTAAAGATGGTCCATCTGCAGGTTTGGCATTGACTACGGCATTGGTATCTGCATTTACAGATATTCCAATTCGTCCTGATATTGCCATGACAGGCGAAACCAGCTTACGTGGTCGTGCAATGCGCATTGGTGGCTTGAAAGAGAAACTTCTTGCGGCACATCGTGGTGGTATCAAACTGGTATTTATCCCACAGGAAAACGTGCGTGACTTGTCTGAAATTCCAGACAATGTCAAAGAAGGTTTGGAAATCAAGGCTGTGAAAAGCATTGATGAAATCTTGCCTTTGGCACTGACCAGTATGCCTAAGCCTTTAACCAAGGCACCGATTGTGAAGCCAGTAGCAGCAGGCAAAGCCGCACGTCATTAAGCAAGTTACTCTGCTTTAAGCATAGAACATCTCAAAAGAGCACTTCGGTGCTCTTTTGTTGTATTTAGATTCTGGATTTAAAATAATTGAATAATTTTTTAATTATTTTTAAAATGGATAGTCTGTTTTTAATTCAATTTCCTTGAAAAATAGGCAAACCATCCACATATATAAATTTAAGATACATCGCGCTGTATGTTTCTTGTTTGGTCTATTTAGACCGATAAATTGATCAGACGCTTTTGATTGAAGCGTGCTTCATGGTCTGGTCATCCATATCTCCAGGTGGATGACCTTTTAACCGCAGTCCTATTTCAATTCAGGGCTGCGTTTTTTATGCGCTGCGATCAATCATCAAGGTGATAAAATCTGTGCAACCAAGCCATTCACGACATGTGCCATTTTTTCAAAATTTACTGTTTTTAAAGTATCACCTGTGGTATGGCGAAGTGAGCTGCGATAACTGCCCGTATCGGTAATTAAAATAGCTGGAATATCATATTTCCAATAATTTAAATGATCTGAAAAATCTATACCCTTGATGAAAGTCGGTGCCACCACGCGCTCACATTGCAACTGGTTCAAACGCTGCATCGTATTGCAATAGCTTGCACTCATTTCACGTGATTGCATATTGCTCAATGCCACAATAAAATTGCCATGACTTGGGTAAATCCACTTTAAACCGATTGGGTAATTTTGCACCAAATTTTTATCGTAATAACCAATCATATCCAGCACATACACCGCACGGATTTTTTCTTTTTCAGCCTGCACAGATTTGGCATGTATAAAACTGCCCATCGACTCGGTTTTAAAAAATGGTGGCTCTGCCAAGGTATAAAAAACAAATTCAACATTTTGACTAAGTTTATTCTTTTCCTGCGCCAAAATTCGTGCTGTTTCGATTACACCTGCAACGCCAGAAGCGTTGTCATTTGCCCCCTGCTGCTGCCCATAAACATCGTAATGCGCACCAAAAATCGTTTTTTGCGCAGCACCGATATTCAATTTGCACACCACATTGCGGTAGCTTTGCTGATTGACCACATAATTTTGAAATTGACACGGAATTCCAAATACTCGCATTTGTTCCCGAATCCATGCCGAAACCCGATTCAGTTCAATCACATTTTTATAATGACGATACTGTTCGGAATTACCCAAACCCTGCTGCCCAATCACTTGCTGCATATAGACTTGCAAATTGTTTGGTTCTGCCCATTGAGCCTCAGGCACAGCAAATGTAGCAGTGGTCATCAATCCCATACCCGCGCCCAATATCCATGAATATAACTGCTGACTTTGAAACGCGCGCATGCTGATAATTCCAAGACAAAAAAGACCAATAAGATTGCTGAGTATTAAAGCAACAGCCTGTTGGCAAATTCAATTGCAAATTGTGTCGTTACACAGCGCTTGTGTTGAATCATGGTTATAATGCGAGATTCTGATTGATCGCTACATGAACTCGCCTATGAAAATTCGCATTCTGACCATTGGACAAAAAATGCCTGCTTGGGTGCTGACTGGTTTTGAAGATTATTTCAAACGGATTCAGCCTTTTGTGCAGACTCAAATTGTCGAACTTCCAATGGCGAAACGTGGCAAAAATGATTCTGAGGCCGATATTCTAAAATATCGCCAAATTGAAGGTGATAGCATTTTAAATGCCATGAAAAACAATGAGCTGTTAATTGCCTTGGAAGTGGGCGGCAAAGAGTTCAGCACCGAAAAACTTGCAGAAACCATGAAAGGCTGGATGCTAGAAGGCAATGATGTCGTGCTTGCGATTGGTGGACCAGATGGTCACTCTGAAGCAGTACGTAAAGCAGCAGCATGGCATTGGTCATTATCCAAACTAACTTTGCCACACCCTTTAGTTCGCGTGATGCTGATTGAGCAGCTATACCGTGCTATGAGCATCAACCACAACCATCCTTATCATCGTGCAGGTTAAATCAACTTATTCAATTTGTACGTTGAGTTATCAAAATATCTTCAACTCAAACGACGTTGCAAAGCTGCAACATAGCGTTGAACAAAAGTACATTTCGCTATACACACTTTTTTGCGATGCTGTAGAACAGCAGGCTTTAGGGATCTAGGCATGAACTTACAGACATTACCCGGTTTATTTATCTCACATGGTTCGCCCATGTTGGCACTCAATCCTGAACAGGTCGGGCCTGCACTCAGCCGTTTAAGTGAAAATTTGCCAACACCGCAAGCCATTGTGGTGATGTCGGCGCATTGGGAAAGTAATGCACTGGAGGTCAACACAGGTATTCGCCCTGAAACATGGCATGACTTCCGTGGTTTTCCTGAAGCCTTGTACGCCCTGCGCTACCCTGCACCTGGCTTACCTGAACTGGCAGAAGATATTTTGCAGCGTTTGGCTGATGCGGGCTTTGCTGCCCATGCCAACAGCACACGCCCGCATGATCATGGCGTATGGATGCCATTACTACACATGTATCCCGATGCCAATATTCCAGTGATTACCATTTCTTTGCCCATGAATATGAGCGCCGAACAGATTTATCACATTGGGCAAAGTTTAGCGCCATTACGTGAACAGCAAATTTTACTGATTGGCTCAGGCAGTATCACCCATAACTTACGTGAATTATCATGGAATACACCCAATGCGGCTGTGCCTGAATGGGCATCTAGTTTCCGTAATCGTGTGGTGCAGCATTTAAGTCATCGCAATTATGATGCAGTACTAGATTGGCAACAATTGCCACATGTAGCACGTAATCACCCAACCCTAGAACACTTTGCACCGCTGTTTTTTGCAATGGGTACGGGAGATCGATTTAACATTGTACATAGCAGCTTTAGCATGGGTTCACTCGGTATGGATATTTATCGTTTTGACTAACCGATAGCTCCGCTTATTTAAAATCTGACTTTTTAATTTGGATACATTTTGTTAGCAAAAGCTACGATTTGTATCCATATTTTTTGTTAATCTCTTGATTATAATCACGTTGAAACTTTAGCACATAGAATATAAACCAATGAAATTCAGTATTTTTGCGCTTGCCCTGCTCCCTTTGGCTTTAACTGCATGTCAATCTTCACATCTTCCTGCCACTTCAGGAGATCCGGCTATTTCTACTCTATCCACCACATTAAAAACGCCTACACAAATTTTGCCCGCTTATACCTGGGAACTTGATCGTGGGCTGCAACGCCCGATTGTTCTGAGCTTTGATCAACGAGGCAGACTAAGTGTAGCTTCTGGCTGTAATGGCCTTGGCACGAGCTGGACTGTTAAAGATAATACCCTGAGTACGGGTGACATGATGGGCACCATGATGGCATGTGATGCACCATTAATGGAACAGGAACGTTTTATCAGCCAGCTTCTGCAAAAGCGTAATATTCCGTTTAGTCTGGATCTAAATGATGCCAATCAGCCAAAACTGAGTATTACTGCAGCTGATGGTCAAAAATATGTCTTTACCGGAAAAATGACACCGGAAACCAAATACCAAGGTCAGGCAGAAACCATTTTCCTGGAAGTTTCGTCACAGACTAAAGCCTGTACGGGTGTAGCTCAGCAAACCTGCTTACAGGTGAAAGAAATCAAATATGATGAAAAAGGCTTAAAGACTCAGGTCGATAAAGACTGGACTTTATTTTACGATCAGATCGAAGGTTTTCAGCATTCATCGAATGAGCGTCAGATTATTCGGGTAAAACGTTATGAAATTAAAAATCCGGCAGCTGACCAGTCTAAATATGCCTATGTATTCGACATGACCGTAGAGCGTGAAGCAGTCAAAGGCACTCTATAACGATAAAATCGCAATATAAAAAAACCGAGGCATTCACCTCGGTTTTTTTTCAAGCTTAAACTCAGTCAGACTTAGAATACGCCTTGAGAAAGCATTGCATCAGCAACTTTTACGAAGCCAGCGATGTTTGCGCCGTCTACATAGTTCACGGTACCGTCTTCTTTCGTACCGAATTTTACGCAGTTGCGGTGAATTTCTTTCATGATTGCGTGTAAGCGCTCATCAACTTCTTCGAAAGTCCAGCCTAAACGCAATGCGTTTTGAGACATTTCCAGACCAGAAGTTGCTACACCACCGGCGTTAGATGCTTTACCTGGCGCATAAAGAATTTTCGCTTCAACGAATTTCTCAACCGCTTCAAGTGTAGAAGGCATGTTCGCACCTTCAGCAACACAGATTACGCCGTTTGCAAGAAGCGCTGCTGCATCATTCGCATCAAGTTCGTTTTGAGTCGCACATGGAAGCGCGATATCACATTTAATACCCCAAGGACGTTGACCTTCAAGGTATTCAAAACCGTGCTTAGACGCAAATTCAGAAATACGACCACGTTTTACGTTTTTAAGTTCCATCACTTCAGCAAGTAATTCTGGCGTGAAACCTTCTTTCACGTACACAGTACCATTCGAGTCAGAAAGTGAAACTACTTTCGCACCCAAGTACATTGCTTTGTCTGCAGCAAATTGTGCAACGTTGCCTGAACCAGAAATCGCAACGACTTTATCTTTAAAGCAATCGCCACGAGTCTTGAGCATTTCCTCAGCGAAATACACAGTACCGTAACCTGTAGCTTCTGGACGCGCCAAAGAACCACCGAAAGACAAGCCTTTACCTGTGAATACACATGAAGTGTCATTGCTGAGCTTCTTCATCATACCCGCCATGTAACCCACTTCACGACCGCCTACACCAATATCACCCGCAGGAATATCCGTGTTAGAACCTAAATGACGATATAACTCGATCATTAAGGCTTGGCAGAAACGCATAATTTCGCCTTCAGACTTACCTTTAGGGTCAAAGTCTGAACCACCTTTACCACCGCCCATTGGCAATGTGGTCAAAGCATTTTTAAAGGTTTGTTCAAAACCTAAGAATTTTAAAATTGAAAGGTTCACTGATGGGTGGAAACGCATACCACCTTTAAATGGACCAATTGCTGAGTTGTACTGTACACGGAATGCACGGTTTACGTGGGTTTGACCTTGGTCATCTACCCAAGAAACGCGGAACTGAATTGCACGCTCAGGCTCAACCAAACGCTCAAGCAAACCATGTGCTGCATATTGAGGGTTCTTTTCAATGAACGGCCAAAGGCTGGTCATTACTTCTTCTACAGCTTGTAGAAACTCTGGTTGATGTGCATCACGTGTTTTAACGTAATCTAGGAATTCGTTAAGGCTGTTGTATTTCAACGCTTAATCCTCAGCAGAAAATGGATCAAAATTGGTCAAAATTTCAATCAATGATATATTTTGGCGCAAAATATTAAATATCTTTTGTTAACAATCTACAATAGTTTTTTTCAAAAAACTTTAAAACATTTGTATTTTCATAAATTTAACTTATTTTTTAGCGTGTTAAGCCCATAAGTTAATGTAACAAATTAATTCATAGTTTTGAGCATTTTTGCCCAAAAAGCTAGCAATTGTTGTTCTTAATTTGCGCACAAGCCTAAAAGCAAAAATCGTGCTAAAATCATCGACCTAGAATTTTCCCCTAGCCTTATCTTCCGTTTTTCTGCTGCTGTTAAAGTGGCATTGGTTTGTCCATGAATTCGCAAATTGCTCTGATTCAAAATATTGATGCGCTGCTCCCTCAAACTCAATGTGGCTTATGTGGTCACCGTGATGGCTGTTTACCCTACGCCAAAGCGATTGCAGAAGGCGAAGCGGCCAATAAATGCGTACCCGGTGGACAACCTGTTGCAGATGCACTAGCAAACTTACTGCAACGCCCTGTATTGACCGCAGAAGCCAGTGTTTGGCCTGTGCAGGCAGATGGACGCCCACAGCGTATGAAAGCCCTAATTCGTGAAGATGAGTGCATTGGTTGTACCAAATGTATTAATGCCTGCCCTGTCGATGCCATTTTAGGCTCAGGCAAACTCATGCACAGCATTTTGACTGATTTATGTACGGGCTGTGAATTGTGTATTCCGCCTTGCCCTGTCGATTGCATTGACTTGGTAGAAGATACACAACCCCTGCTTTCTGATAGCGCACGAGTGGCAGAACAGAATGATTTACGCCAACGCTACTACGCCCACATACAACGTGAAGAACAACGTCGTCTGCACCGTAAAGGCCCTGTGGTACGTGCAGAAATTGATACCGAACTGTTTGCTCAATTTTCTGCACAAGCCGATGCTGCTGTGCCTGTGATTGAATTGCCTGTGCAAAAAAATGAACAGATTTCCACTGCCGATGCACAAACCACCATCGAACTGGCAAAATTACGCACACAAATTAAAAAACTCGAAAAACAACTCAGTGTGCGTGACGATGAGAAAAAACGGCTATTACTAACCAATTTACAACAACAGTTACGTGAATTAGGAGCATAAACATGCCCGAAAGAAAGACACGTCTGACCAATAAAGCGGTTAAAACAACGACTGCCAAAAGCACCACGCTCAAAGAAAAGCCGTCTAAAAATATGACCAAAAAGCAAATTCAGACTTTTTTTGAGCGCTTACGTGAACAACGCCCAAATCCGACCACTGAACTGAATTTTTCCAATCCATTTGAATTGCTGATTGCGGTGACCTTATCTGCACAAGCGACCGATGTCAGCGTCAATAAAGCCACCGACAAACTGTTTCCTGTTGCCAATACGCCCGAAGCGATTTATGCCTTAGGTGTGGAAGGTTTAAAGGAATATATTAAAACCATCGGGTTGTATAATTCCAAAGCAGAAAATGTCATTAAAACCTGCAAAATTCTCATCGAAAAACACGGCAGCATCGTGCCTGATAATCGTGCCGATTTAGAAGCCTTGCCTGGCGTGGGACGTAAAACTGCCAATGTGGTCTTAAATACCGCGTTTGGACAGCCAACCATGGCGGTCGATACGCATATTTTCCGCTTAGGTAACCGCACAGGTTTAGCTGTAGGTAAAAATGTTTTAGAAGTCGAACACCGTTTGATTAAAGTCATTCCTAAAGAATTTTTAATTGACTCGCATCACTGGCTAATTTTACATGGCCGTTATTGTTGTATTGCGCGTAAGCCTAAATGCGCTGAATGTGTGGTGTCAGATGTGTGTAACTGGCCTGATCGCTTTGAATTTGGTGCACATCGTCATACTACGCTGCATGAAATTCATCACGCGCCCATATCTAAGTAAGTGCTTCGGTAGACTTTTGCAAAGTGATCTAAACTTATTGATGACAAGCTAGATCATCAAAGCAATGTGGATCATCCAAAATCGTGTGGATAACTGTGCAATCTATGCACAAGATTGTACAGAGATGAACTTGTTTCTTCATGGTTGGTATTTTCACCGTTACCTAATCTTTTTGTCTCTGTAACTGCTTGAGATTTTATAAAAATTACAATACCTAAAGTAATAATACCAACCACAAGAATTATTAATAGAATTTTATTCTTTTTCATAAGGTTTTATAAAAACTGCCCAAATTTAAAATTGCAATCTTTTGCAGATGTGTGATGGTTTATTTATCCTGAGAATCTTCAGACTGACGTTGTTGCTCTTGCTGTTGTTTAAGTTTCGGATGCAATTGATAGTGCTTGCCTGATTTTTTTTCAGCCGAATTCTGAGCTTGTGTGTTGCGCAACAACTTATAGCTCACAAAAACAAGAAAGCCTAAAACGGCAATACTTGCCAATAACATGATGATCACAGCAGCATGTTGCAAAGCACTCTCCCAAACTGAAACAAATAAAAAGAGCCCTAATATGAATCAGGACTCTTTTAAAGTCAAAACAAGCAGCCTGTTTAAACGATTTTATTTTCTTTTAAACAGACTTGGTCTAAGACCTAGACTTATTTTGCTTGGTCTAAAATAGCAAACAAATCTGCTTGAACTTCTTCAATTGGACGAAGACCATTCAATTTGTTATAGCTTGGTGCATTTTCACCAGAAGCAGCACGACCTTGATAGAAGCCAACCAATTGCTCAGTTTCTGAGTGATACGCTTTTAAACGCTTACGAATGGTTTCTTCTTGGTCATCTGGACGTTGAACCAAATCTTCGCCAGTTTCGTCATCTTTACCTTCCACTTTTGGTGGATTGTAAACAAGGTGATAAATACGACCAGATGCAGGGTGCTGACGACGACCAGACAAACGTTGTACGATTTCTTCGTCTGCAACATCAATTTCAATCACGTGGTCGATATTGATGCCTTCGCTTTCCAAGGCTTCAGCTTGTGGAATAGTGCGAGGGAAACCATCAAAAATACAACCATTCACGCAATCTGGCTGCGCAATACGCTCTTTCACTAAGCCAATGATCAGTTCATCGGATACCAAACCGCCACCGTCCATAACGCTTTTGGCTTGTAGACCTAATTCAGTACCTTCACGAATTGCAGCACGGAGCATATCACCGGTTGAAATTTGTGGGATATTGTAGCGCTTACAGATCAACTGAGCTTGTGTACCTTTACCTGCTCCAGGTGGTCCGAGTAAGATAATGCGCATAAAAAAACATCCTCATTTTAACAATGTATTTGACACTCGTTGCATATCAGAGCCATCGCCCTTTACGCAGCCAGCATCCTCTTATAAGAAAGCGACAAACAAATGTATTAAACCAGCAATAAAACCAGTTACACCACCCAAGACAATTAAAATCCACTCATCTTCCTGAAAGGCAGGACGCAAGAGATTCTGGAATTCTTTTGGCGTCAGTTCACGAATACGATCTCTGAACATTTGATAAATTTTCTGTGCACGGCTCGCATTAAAGGCAGGGTCGCATACAGGCACCATCGTAATTTCAATCGAACGATCAATCAAGTCAGTCTTGAGTTTGGCATACTCTTTTGGCCCCAAAGACAACTGTAAAGAGGTACGAACCAATGGTGTTTCCATAATTTCGTTGATGTGGCGTTTGACAATACGGCGGGTTTTGTCTTTTTTACTGCCATACATCATTTCAGTCATAATCGATTTTAACGTAATCAGATCTTCTGTGACTACCGTTGCAAACACATCCGAGACTTCTTCTTGGCGTTTCATGAACGCACCCTGAATATTATAAGTCCCAATGCGTGGAATCACTGGCTTAATCCATGGAAATTGACGATTTTCAGTCAATTTAAAGAACTGCGGATATTTCACGTAATGTGGTTCGACTGGGTTAAATACCATCCAAATCGCAATCCAGTTGGTCAAGAAGCCCCAAATTGCCGCCCAAAATGGAACCGTCCAGTGCCATGGTACAAGAAACCAAACAATCATTTGGAAAATACCAAAGAACATCCCAATCAATGCACTGATATGCCAAATAAAGTTAATTTCTTTTTGACCGACTTTTAGGAACATACGTACCATTAAGCGGCGATCACCTTCCATTTGGCTGACCACCATTTCACGCATATCCACCAAGGATTCAACATTCAAGGTCAGTTCAGTCACCAATTCACGCAGCACACCTGGCAATTGTTTATGCGCCTGTGCGTAAATACGGCGTTTAATCGAATACGGTAGGTTTTCCCAAAGCACAGCATTGCGGTCTAACATGACCTCATCAATTAAGTGCTCAAGTTCAAAACCCACTTGCTCACCAATAATACGCGCCATATCGTCAGGGTCCATAGCATTGAGAAACTCACGCAATGAACCTAATTTTGACAATGTGTTATCGGTAATGATGCCTGAAATACGCCCTGCTTTACGCGGTACAATCCCCTGCCATCCCACAGGAATAGGCCCAAGGTGAAAGCCCCAAAAGCTAATTGGATAGAACACCATTTTTAGTGCCATCCACACGTGCGCCCAAGTCACAAAAGTAGTCACAGGAATAATACTGAGCACGGCCCAAAAATCTGGACGATTCAAAAAGGTTTGCCACAACTGATTGACGTACTCAAGCATGCATTTTTTCCATATTTAGTTCTAATTACAAGATTCTAAAGTAGTTAAAAGTCACTATTCTGACTACAAACCCATACTGAGCGTATAGGAAAATTGTAGTCTAGGCTCAGTTTCCGCAATCACTCGCCCTTGTCGATCTTCCAATTTTTCACCTGCGCCAATGCCAACACTAAAGCTACTGATGCGTTCAGGGCTCAGTAATACATAAGCCAGATCAATGCCTGCACCTAAACGCGCTTTTTCTTCACCATCCACCCATTTAGATTCTAGGTGTCCTGCGTAAGCGCCAATATAATAACCATTTTTGTCTTTACCTGTGAGGTGGTATGGGTAACGAAAACCTGTTTGCCCACCGACTTCATGGTCACCATTTAAAAAAGCCCCCGCTTTTAGATAGGCAATGCCATAAGGATTGACCCATTCACCATTCAAATGCAGTAATTTTTGGGTAATACCCGCCCCTACATTCCAGGTTTTTGCGCTATCTGCGCTAATTTTTGCTTCAGGTAAAAAAGTAGTGTTCCCAGCAAAGCTAAAACTTGAAAAGGCAAGTAATGCCACGAAAGAATAGACTTTTGTCATTATTGTCACCAGTGTCCATTTGTTTTAATTTTAAAAACAGTCCTGTTTTCGTGTTTTGACTCTAGCAGAATTGTCAGGATTCTTATATACAGCAAATTACAATTTTGATGTCGCTAAAGTCAAAAATTAAGATTGCGCCCATCTTCTAGGTTAAATCGGGCAATTCAGTCAAACATGGTTACTCAAAATTGCCAATAGATGCGTTAGAATAGTCCAAATTCGTTCTCCCTCATTTTTGTTAAGCCAATTTTTGTATGAAACAACACTATCCGTTAAAAAATGCTCAGCAAGAGAAGCGTATTTTTCGCAATCGCATCTTTTTTTCGGTGGGTGTTGTGGTTTTTTTCTTGCTGCTGTTGGTGGCTCGTTATGCCTTTTTACAAATTAGCGGCTACGATGAATTTGCGACTGCATCAGATAAAAACCGAATTCGGCTACAACCACTCGCACCTGCACGTGGTTATATTTATGACCGCAATGGTGTGTTATTGGCAGATAACTACCCTGTGTTCTCAGCCACTTTAAGCCGTGCAGATGTTGAAGATATTGACGATACCATTGCGCGACTGACACCTGTTTTACAACTGACAGAAGAAGATATCGATCGCTTTAAAAGTCGGATTAAAACTTCACGTAAAACTGAACGTGTATCGATCAAGCTGAATTTAAATGAATCGGATATTGCCCGTTTTAGTGAAGTTAAATTTCAATTCCCTGGGGTCAATATTGAAACCCAGATGACACGTTACTATCCGCATGGTGACTTATTTGCGCACGTGATTGGTTATGTCGGGCGCATTAACGACAAAGAACTGAAAGAAATTGACAAAGATGCTTATGCAGGCACCAACTTGATTGGCAAAATTGGGGTGGAGAAATCGTATGAGCACTTGCTACATGGCGTACCCGGCAACGAATCTGTAGAAGCCGATGCACATGGTAATGTGCTGCGCAATTTAGGACGTAAAGACCCTGTACGTGGCAATGATTTGTTTTTGTCATTGGATTATGGCTTGCAAGTGGTCGCCTCTGAACAACTGGCAGAACGCCGTGGTGCAATTGTGGCACTTGACCCACGTACAGGTGAAATTTTAGCTTTAGTCTCCAGTCCGAGTTTTAACCCTAACTTATTTGTCACAGGTATTAGCCATACCGACTACTCTGCCTTACGCGATAATTTAGATCAACCACTCTATAACCGTGCAGTACAAGGTGTTTATCCACCGGGTTCTACCATTAAGCCGATGTTTGGTTTAGGCGGTATTCATTATGGCTATGTCGACTGGAAAACCGCCATTCAGGATTATGGTTATTTCACTTTACCAGGCGACAGCCACCGTTTCCGTGACCATAAAAAAACTGGGCATGGCATTGTCGATATGCACAAAGCTCAAGTCGTGTCGTGTGATACCTACTTCTATGTATTGTCGTATCGCATGGGCATTGAAAAAATGAACGACTGGATGCGTCAATTTGGCTTCAGTGAAAAAACTGGGGTCGATTTACCAAGTGAAAGCACAGGACTCTACCCAAACCCGGACTGGAAAATGCGTACGCGCAAAGCCAAATGGATGAAAGGTGAAACAATTTCCGTCAGTATTGGTCAGGGTGCATTTACCTCGACACCATTGCAATTAGCAATGGCCACCGCCATCACCGCCAACAAAGGATTTAAAGTCACACCGCACGTGTTACGTGAAAGTCGTGGCGCGAAACCATTTAAAGTTCACAATGGTACCAACGGAAAAATTGACTTTAACGGCACAGAAGAAGACTGGATTAAAATGCGTGATGCCATGGTTGATGTGATTCAATCAGGTACAGGTAAAGGGATTAAAGGCGGCTTGCAATATTCAGTTGCAGGTAAAACAGGTACAGCACAGGTTAAAAGTATTGCGCAAGGTAAACGCTATAACGAAGCCTTATTGACCGACCGTCAGCTTGACCACGGTTTATTTGTTGGCTTCGCTCCTGCCGAAAACCCTGAAATCGCAATTGCCATCATTCTAGAAAATGGTCGCGGTGGTTCTGCAGCAACGGCTTTGGCGCGTCCAATTTTAGACTATTGGTTACTGAATAAAAATAAAAAGCCAATTCGTCCATCTGCCGCACAAGTGAGTGGTGGCTTAATGACTGCAGGTTTAAAACCAAGTGAATTGCCAAGTGGTGAAGTCCCTTCATCTACTGCACCAAATACGAATAACGTGAATAATCCGAATACAGCAACCAATCACCCTGCGCTCAACCCAAATCCTTCGCAAACTACTCCGAGTTCAGCTCCAACCAATCCACCTGCAACTGCGCCAACAGCAGTTGTACCCACTAACCCAATTGAGAGCGACTAAGCCATGAAAAATCAACTACGCATTATTGGTGGAGAATGGAAACGTCGTCAGTTGGCTTTTGCTTCAATTGAGGGATTACGCCCTACGCCCGACCGAGTGCGCGAAACCTTATTCAACTGGTTAATGTGGGATGTGCAAAACGCCAAAGTGTTAGACCTCTGTTCAGGTTCGGGCGCTTTAGCTTTTGAAGCCCTGTCTCGCGGTGCGGCACACGTGGTCATGATTGAGCCAAACCGTACACAAGCACAGTTTTTACAGCAAAATTTAGAATTATTACGCGTCAATAAAAGCAAAGCACAATTAAAAGTTTCTACCGCACAACATGCTTTGGCGACACTAAAAGATCAGTTTGATTTGGTATTTTTAGACCCGCCTTATAGTTTAGATTTATGGGAAGAATTGGCAGGGTTGGCTGATCCACTCATTGCGGCACAAGGTCTGATTTATGTTGAAGCAGATCGTGATTTAAACCTGTTAAAATTACCGCAGACTTGGCAAAAAGTTAAAGAGAGCAAAGCGGGAACTGTACGTGCGGGCTTATACCAAAAGATTGTTGTTTAAATTTTCTCCTTAAAAGATACGCGGTAATTTTATGACTATCGACACTTTTCAAGAGTCATCTATTAATGTAATATTATAACATTACATATTGTAGTGTTTATCTTCATGAAAGTTCGTTCATCTTTAAAAAGTGCAAAATCGCGTGCCGATTGTCAAATTGTGAAACGTCGTGGCAAATTATTTGTGATTTGCAAATCCAATCCACGTTTTAAAGCAAGACAGGGATAATCCCCTGTCTTTTAGTTTTGATAGATTATTACACTGAAATAGTGTGCTTATTCTGAATAGTAACGTGTATCGACACTAAAACTTTCAGGAAATTTTGCTTGAACCTGCGCATAAAATGCCATGATTTCAGCCATATCTTTTTCAAAATCACCGGTTGGATGCACAATTTTTCCCACACCCGTTTTCTTTTTTGCGTAATCCATATACGCCAAAGCAATTGGCACACCTGCATTTAACGCAACATGATAAAAACCTGTTTTCCATTGTTCTTGACGCGCACGTGTGGCTTCAGGCGTCACCAACATCACCAATTTAGGATGGTTTTTAAATAAGTCCGTCATGAGCTGAACCATACTAGGTCGTGCTTCGCCTGGTGCTTTCGGACGACGGTCGATACCAATACCACCCATGGCACGGACAAACGGCCCAAACGGCAATTTCATATAGCTGTCTTTAATGGTCAGGCGAACATTGACGCCCAAAGCTTTAAGCCCTAAGCGTGCATATAAGGCATCCCAATTACTGGTATGCGGTGCTGCAATCATCACATATTGGTCTAATTCCAACGGACAATGATTGTCGATTTCCCAACCCATTAAATTTAAGCTTCGCTCAGCTAACTTTTCAAACACAACCGCATACCCCAAATAAAGTGTGCGAATTCTAGCAAGCATCACCAAATATAAAAGTCTAAAACGATTAATAAATAAACAAATACTTTATAAATGTATAAAAATTCCCTGCACTCATCTCAATTTTCTTATTCCATGCAACATCATACTGTTTTTACATCCATTTATTACCAGATTTAAGCAGATTTAAAAATTGTAAATATATGAATTTACGCGTAGTTTGATGAGTTTCAAGGTCTAATCCGATGTAATCCTTGAAGTAAAATTTAAAACGTTAAAACACGAACTTGTTATGATTTGCTACAAATTTTCATTAAATATAAGGCGAATTAGCTTTTCAGATACAAGGTGAAAGCTTAAGGTGGCAGCAACAAGAGTTTTGAGTTCAGAACATTTATGCTGAATCGTTATCCGATTGCACTCAGTACACTTAGCTTACTTTTAGCTGCTTGCGGGTCAACCGAGCAAAGTAAGGAATATCAAGCTAATTTGGCTTCTGAACCACCAGTCGCGCACAAAACTGAATCTCAAAAATCAGCAACTTCTTGGTCAAGACAAGCTACAGGTAACTTTATAGCCTTATTACCTTGTGACCACTGTGAACAACATGTGATTCACTTACGCCTGAATGATGATCAAACCTTTCAACTTAGCGACATTAAACGCTCGAAACAGCGCCAAAGCGAAAACCAAGTGACAGGAACGATTCAAGCTGCTCAAGACAACAAACAGCGAGAAAAACAGAATCAACATCCATCTCAAACTACTATTGATGAATGGTTGCTCCACACAGAAAATGTAGAAGCTTACGCGCGCATTCAGCTTACAACTCACGGGCTTAAATTCAATTTATACAAACAAAGAAATATAAAAAATCAGCCGAAAATTGAAACCCAGGTTTTCCTACATCCTGTAGAAAGTATAAAAGTCAGTAATGCGCTGAAGCATGTCGATATTCAGGCCGAACACGTACAAAATGTTGAGGTCAAAGAGTTAAACGACCCTGTGATGGCACACGATTATTTTCTAGCAATTCACAATCAATCTAATCAAGCATTGCAATTACATGCCAATGATTTAATTTTGGTCGATCAGCAGTATCAGGAATATACTGCGGTAGTCGATCGACAGTTTTTAGAGCCTATTCCCGCACAACAAAAACAATGGATTAAGGTGTCTTTCCATTACCCTACTTCTGTACAGGCAGATGTGATCAAAATTAAATAAGTTCAAACTGCTGACTGTTCATAAATAAAGAAACATCTCTTTAAAGATGTTTCTTAAAAGTGTTTCAGCATTCTTTGATTATTTTTATCGCCATAAAAAAACCCTGCAGATGCAGGGTTTTCTTTTAAACCATCAAGCGATTACGCGTTGAATTGGTTCATTGTGTTTTTAGCTTCGTCCGCTGCTTTAAGCGCGTTGTCACCAGAGAAGATTTCTTTGTGATCGTCACCGATGTCAGAACCAGCCATTGCTTGGTGTTTAACGCAAGCGATACCACCACGGATTTCTTTACGTTGTACACCAGCAACATAAGCCAACATACCTTCAGAACCGAAGTAACCTTGAGCAAGCTCGTGAGTAGAAAGAGCAGCTGTGTGGTAAGTAGGCAGAGTGATCAAGTGGTGGAACACGCCTGCTTCACGAGAAGCGTCTGCTTGGAATGTACGTACTTTTTCGTCAGCTTCAGCAGCCAATTCAGAATCGTCGTACTCAGCGCTCATTAATTTAGCGCGGTCGTATGCAGATACGTCTTTACCTTCAGCAACCCAACGGTCGTACGCTTGTTGACGGAAGTTCAGTGTCCAGTTGAATGATGGAGAGTTGTTGTAAACAAGTTTCGCATTTGGCACAACTTCACGTACACGGTTAACCATGTGAGCGATTTCTTCTACGTTTGGAGTCGCAGTTTCGATCCAAAGAAGGTCAGCACCGTTTTGTAAGCTAGTTACACAGTCAAGTACAACGCGGTCAATTTGAGTGCCTTCACGGAACTGGTACAAGCCAGAAGCTAAACGCTTAGGACGGTGTAATTTACCATCACGCTTGATTAGGATTTCGTCTTCTTTCGCTTCAGAGATGTCAATTTCTTGAGTGTCTAAGTAGCTGATGTATTGAGAAGCGATGTCGCCTGGCTCTTTAACTACTGGGATTTTTTGAGTTAAGTCAGCGCCTTCAGAGTCAGTACGTGCAACGATGATACCGTCGTCAAGACCCATTTCTAAGAACGCATAACGTAACGCGTGGATTTTAGCGATGAAGTCTTCGTGTGGAACAGTTACTTTACCAGCTTGGTGACCACATTGTTTCGCGTCAGAAACTTGGTTTTCGATTTGAAGTGCACATGCACCCGCTTCGATCATTTTCTTAGCTAATAAGTAAGTTGCTTCTTCGTTACCGAAACCAGCGTCGATGTCCGCAATGATTGGCACAACGTGAGTTTCAAAGTTGTCGATTTGAGCAGTGATTTCAGCAGCTTTAGCAGTATCACCAGCGTCTTGTGCTTTTTTAAGTGCGCGGAACAAATCGTTTAATTCTTTCGCGTCAGCTTGACGTAAGAATGTGTAGATTTCTTCGATCAATGCAGGAACAGAAGTTTTTTCGTGCATAGATTGGTCAGGAAGTGGACCGAATTCTGAACGAAGTGCAGCAACCATCCAACCAGAAAGGTAGATATAACGGCGTTCAGTAGTACCGAAGTATTTTTTGTTCGCAATCATTTTTTGTTGCGCAACAAAACCGTGCCAGCAACCTAAAGATTGAGTGTATTTGCTTGAATCAGCATCATAAGCAGCCATATCACGACGCATAATCGCAGCTGTATATTTAGCAATATCTAAACCAGTTTTGAAACGGTTTTGCATTTGCATACGCGCAGCATCTTCAGGACTGATGTCTGCCCAAGTGTTGCCGAATTTTGCTTTTAATTCGCGGATTGCATCAATCGCTGTTTGGTATGTAGTCATGATATTGTACCCTGTAATATTATTTAGGATTTATCAATCGAAGGCTAAATCGCGCTTATGCTTGATTGCTCAGATTTAGAGCACTTCGTTACGATGAATACAGAGTAGAGTGACTGAATGAATTAATCCAATATTCTCGTGTAATTCTCGGTATTTTTTAAAAAAATGTATAGATCAAAGTCTTAATTCACAAAAACAAGAAAAACACAACATATTGATTTTAAAAACCTTATTTAGAAAATCAATCAAATATCTTTGCTTACAAATTCATCTCTGTGCCGATATTTTCTGCATTAGACTTAAGTCTTGCATTTCATAAAAAATGCTTGCATTGGCGATTTCTGCCATTTTTTAGCAAAATTTTGCTGCTTTTCAGCGCAATGTAAGTGCATAAGTTTCATACAAAATAGAATCTGCTATCAGTTCTGCCAATGCTTTTAAGTGTTTTTGCATTTAAGATTAAAAAGTATAGATGCAGTACTAGGCAACCTACATTTCTTTAGGAAATAATGATGGGGGTGGCTGTTTTTATTCAGATTTTTTGCTGTTTATCTCGTCGATTTTTTCATCATAATTTATACACAAGCCTTACGGCTTATGGCATAATTCCAATAATTTAGTGATTTTATTTTCGGTATTTATTTTATGAATCTGGAGCGGGTTGATCTTAATCTATTAATTTATCTTGACGTCTTACTTCGTGAAAAAAATGTAACCCGTGCTGCAGAACAATTGGGCGTTACCCAACCTGCGATGAGTAACATTTTACGTCGTTTGCGCAATTTATTTAATGATCCCCTGCTAATTCGTTCTTCTGAAGGCATGACGCCAACTGAACGTGCCTTAGAATTACAACCGCGTATCCGCGATGCCTTATCTGACCTTTCTATGATTTTGGAGCCGCGTACTGAGTTCCGCCCTTATACTTCAAATCGTGTGTTTCGGATTATGACCTCCGATTACGCAGAAGCCACATTAGTCCCACGCTTGGTTAAAGCTTTACGCTCTGAAGCACCTAATGTGGTATTAGACTTTTTAACCCCGAGTGATGTGTCTTATCGCGACATGGAACAAGGTAAAGTCGATTTGGCGATTAACCGTTTTAATGAAATTCCACAAAGTTTCCATCAGGTTTTAGTTTGGCGTGATAGTTTTTCTTGCCTGCTCAATCACAAACACCCTGCTGCCAATAACCTGAATTTAAAAAGCTACTTAGATGCACAACATATTTGGGTTTCTAAAACAGGTATGGGCGTTGGTTTTGGTGTGAATCCAGAGAAACAAGCGGGACTGGGTTGGATTGATCAAGCTTTAGAGCGTATTGGACAAAAACGTAAAATTTCGGTGTTTACCCGTCATTATCAAATGCCTGCACTACTCGCGTCTAATGTAGATTTAGTCGCAACCTTACCTACACGTATTGCGCGCTTACAAGCCAAAAGCCAAAGTTTACTGATTAAAGACCCACCATTTTATATTCCAGAATTTGAATTAAAGATGGCATGGTGTCCGTTGTTACATCATCACCCTGCACACCGTTGGTTACGCCAATTGATTTTATATGTAGCGCGCCAAATGATTGAAGAAGAAAACCGTGAGTTTTTACTGAATAACTCTCAATTTTCAGCCTATTAATTAAAAATTCACTGAACTTATTGGCACAAACGCTTATACTCAGATGAGGAATATTTCGATATTCCTCATTGTTTAATCATGATTTAATAAAGATTCAAATTGTTATATTTAAAATAATATAATCCACAGGTGGATTCGTGAGCCTCTTCCAGAATATTGTTATTATCCTCATCCTCATTGTCGGAGCTGGTTTTTTATCGCTGACTGAAATTGCGTTGGCTGGTGCACGTAAAGTTAAACTGAAAATTCTAGCCGAATCAGGCGATGAACGTGCCCAAAAAGTTTTAGACCTACAAGAAAACTCAGCTGATTTTTTTGCTGCCTCACAAATTGGCTTAAACGCAGTTGCCATTTTAGGTGGTATTTTAGGTGAAGGCGCATTCCGTCCTTATTTTTACAACTTAGTTGTGCGCTTCTATCAAGGACCATGGGCTGAAACGCTTAGTTTTGCCTTGTCATTTACCTTAGTGACTTCGCTGTTTATTTTATTTGCCGACCTAATGCCTAAGCGTTTGGCAATGATCGCCCCTGAAAAAATTGCGGTATCGGTGATTAATCCGATTCAAATTTTTATTCGGATATGCAAGCCTTTGGCATGGATGATTAATGCGATTGCCAACGTGCTGTTCCGTTTATTTAAAGTAAATACCACGCGCGAAGACAATATTACATTTGATGATATTTCTGCAGTCATGGATGCAGGCGCTCAAGCAGGTGTTTTACAAAAGCAGGAACATCACTTTATTGAAAACGTGTTTGAACTTGAAGAACGTAACGTACCTTCGAGTATGACCACACGTGAAAATGTGGTGTTTTTTACCCTAAAGGAATCTGAAGCCAGTATTCGTCAAAAACTTGCAGAATATCCTTATTCCAAATTTTTAGTCTGCAGTGAAAATATTGATGATGTGATCGGCTATGTTGATGCTAAAGATATTTTGGTCAGAATCCTCAATAATCAATCTTTACTACAACTAAATGAAAGCACCATCCGTAATGTATTAACCATTCCAGATACACTCACGCTCTCTGAAGTGTTAGATCGTTTCCGCTCGACCAAAGAAAAATTTGCCGTAGTGATTAATGAATATGCATTGGTTGTAGGCGTAATTACCCTGTCTGACATTATGATTACTGTGATGGGCGATTGGGTAACACCTATTGAAGAAGATCAGCAAATCATTAAACGTGATAACAACTCTTGGTTAATTGATGGCAGTACGCCAATTGAAGACATTAAACACGCGCTGCAAATTGATGAAATGCCAGATGATGAAAATTATGAAACCATTGCAGGTTTTATGATGTATAAGCTACGTAAAATCCCGCGTCCTGCCGACTCTGTACTTTTTGATGGTTATAAATTTGAAGTGGTCGACGTCGATCATTTTAAAATTGACCAACTTTTAGTGACACGAATTGTAGAAACGCAGGAAATACAAAACAACACTAAAGCAGATGGATAGTGAGATTCCTTGTATTCGTTCAGCCTGATTGCATCTACATTTTCGGTAGTGTTCAAAAAACTGTGTCATTTCCTTAAACTGTTAAAAACAGGAATGATGCATTATGGCAACTACATTTGATTTTGAAACAGCCTTAAAACAACTCCAGTCAGGACAAGCACTGACTGGAGA
>NZ_VPBV01000013.1:0-84720 GCF_013418545.1 Acinetobacter sp. YH12136 | reverse complement strand
TTCTATCTAAAGTCAGTTGCACTTGGTCGAATGAAAACATATTGAAAATCAACTGAGAAATTTGACGATAATCAAAATACTGACCTGCAAAGAAGCGCTGCATACGTCGATAAAATGATTGTGGTAAGCACTTGATGGGCAAGGCTTTAGATGCAGAAGAAAGATTACATGTTTGCTTTAAAATAATCACAAGCATGATGAGCGCAAAGCACTTTAAATGTGACTTGTTCCATTTTAGATATTTGTTTAAGATAAGATATAACTCATTGAGATGTGTCATAGTATTCGTCGTTAGAAAACAATTATTATGACATTATTTCAATGAGTTATCTATTTTTGTCGTGTACAGAGAAAAAAAATATAAGCTCTTTATTAATAAAGGGCTTATATTAAATAATCGATTGTCATTATAAATATAACTAGATATGATTATAAAAAACCAAAAAATGGTTTTATAAAATCCTAAATTAAAGAATTTAGATAACAATTTTCCTTAAAAAAAGGGGGGTAGAATGTTTAAGAAAACATTGTTAGTTTTAGCTTGTTCAGCCATTTTAACTGCTTGTGGTGGAGGCGGTGATTCATCGTCGAATAATGGTGGTAATATTCCTGAAAATCCAGCTGTTCCAGCATCAGACCTGGATAAGGCAAAGCAATTGGTAGATACAACAAATACGATTATTAGTTATTTTGATAGTTTCGATGGGCTTCAATCACAATATCAGCCGACATTTGATGCAATTAGTGATGCTGGCAGTGATATTGGGAATGCTAGTAGCTTGATTTTGACTTTGGCTTCATTAGCGCAACAAGCTGCAAACGGTTCAACCCAAGAATATAATGCAACTGAGTTAGAGGCTTTATTAAAAGAAGATTCAACCTATGGTCAGTATTATTCCCCTGATTATGAATTGAGCAATAATACGTTAAAAGTGAGTGTAAAACCTGATTCTGTGACTGTAACAGGGGGAGTTACAGCTAAATATTGGACAGATTATGTTTGGGACTCTAAAACACAAACAGGGCATGACGTTTTTGGTAATGAAACTACTGTGGCTGTAACCAATCTGAAACTTGAAGCACCATTCTCGGCATCTCAATCAACTTACGATTTTAAATTGGTTGCTGGTGGGAAAATTGCGACCAAGAATGTCCTGAGTAAGAAAGAGGCAATTTTGGCGTTCAATAGTGATAGTACTGCTCAAGTTGTTTATAACAATGCAAAAAAACTTGATGATCGTTCTAGTGACCAAGCACCTAAGACTGCACAATTTAAGTTTGAGAATATTGTATTGACTGCTTTAGGTACAGGTGCAGAGTTGAGCTTAACGGAGTTTTCAAGCAAGGCGACACAAGTTCAGTTTAAAGATAGTTTAAGCACCTCTACAGAAATTATTCCGACTGAACTGAACTTAAAAGGTAAGGCAGTTGCTGGAACTGAGAACCTTAACCTAGAGGCAAGCATTAAATTAAACAATGATTTGTCAAAACAGATTGATGTGACTAATGGTGAAACTGCTGCTGCATTTATCAACGCGGACCTTAATGTGAAACTCAGTGGTAATGTCAAGGGTGGTGGTACCAGCATTAAACCATTTAGTATTGATTTAACTGCGAAGCGTAATGAGTATCAGAAAGGTACAGCAACGATTAAGGTTGCTGTAGATAAAGATGCGCTAACGGCTGACTTTAAAACAGATAACCTGATTGCAAAAGATCAACCTGTGGTGTGGGCAAAACTGTCTCATGCCAATGGTGCTTATGTTGAAATTGCTGATCTTGACAAGTTTACTTCAGCAGAGATTAAAGTGGGTAACACCCCATACGCTACAGTAAGCAAAGTGTCAGATAATGTATATTCTGCAAAATTCACAGATAATACCGTTAAAGCGATTGCACCATAATCATAAAAGGAGAGGGGGAGTAAATCCCCCTTTTTATATGCTCAAAAAAAGTCTAGCTGTATTGGGAATGCTTATTCCTTTCTACTCCAATGCCCAGGAAAAAATCTATTATCAAGTACAGGCAGATGTATATAGTGAACCTTTGTCGATTCACGCATTTACAGATGATTGGGATGACCCAAACTTTAAATCGGGAAAAAATGCGTTTGCCCATGGCCTAATGCAGTTGGGTGTTAAACAGGGTCAATGGGATTTTAGCTGGATTTGGCGTTATGATTATGTACTACGTTTTAGTCCAGACACTGCAAAATTATATTATCAGATCAAAAATGAAAAATTGATTGATGCCAATACTCAATATAATTTGCAACTAGAGGCACAGCATATTGATACGGTTGGGTCACGATTTGCATATACCTGGCAACTTTCACCTAACTGGAATGTAACTACAGGGGCAACAGCATTAATTGGCCGACATTATGCTGATGGTCAGGTGAATGCTTTGGCGAAAACCACAGATCAGGAACAACTTATGGATCGTGTGAAGTGGCTTAATGGTCAAATTGACTATAGTTATGACCAGCCAGCATTAAAAGAAGACAAAATGGGCTGGAATGAGCGAGCGAATCATGGATATGGTTTTGCATTTGATACTTCATTACAAGGGACCATTGCGAATCACTGGAAAGTAAATATCAATATTCAAGATGCTTTGGCTTATTTATATTGGCAAGATGCACCCTACACCCAATATCAGATTGCTTATGATCAGGATAAGCGTCCACGATTTGATATTCAGGGACAATTTAATAAGTATCATCAATATACGCAGAAACTGCCTTTTAAAATTTATACTGATCTAAATTATCAGTCAGATCAGAATTGGCGATTAGGTATAAGTTCAATCAGCAATCAATATAGTAGTCTTTGGCAATTGAACGCTTATTGGGATAAAGGTGTAGAATGGGGAATCCTTTTTGAACCTCAGACCCATGCTTTAGGCTTATCAGTACAGCATCAAAATTTTGGCTTGAAATATATTGCAGATGATCTAAATACCAATCAGGCCAAGAGGATGGGCGCTCAATTGTTTGCCCAGTATCAATGGTAAAATTTATTCATTATATTTTTAAATTGTCTTCTGCAAAAATCAAAATCCAGTGCTGTTTGTTCATGTGCCAATCTGCACGGATATACGGATAAAAATCGCGTAGCATGGCACCATGTTCAGGTTGAACTTTTAGATTGATGATGGCATGACCATTTAAATGCAGACTTATAGCTAAATACTTAATTTATCATCACACCTAAAACCATAAAATGATGTTTTACAGATTTTTCCATGTGCTAGTGTTTTTAAAATTTACATATAGCATAAATACTTTATCGAAAACTTTATGCACCAAACAGCCATCACCAAAAGGTTCGCTCAGGCTAATCCCAGGCAGTTATGTTGCAACACTTGATGCAGTGATGACTGTGTTTGTGCCACTTATTTTCTCCTAAAAAGTTTATCCTGTGGATAACCACAGCTTTTTCCACAGAAAATGTGTATAACTTTGCTGGAATTCTAAACGTCCTTTGGCGAGTGCATCAGTATTAAGATGAACAACTCACCATCACTTCTGGCACATCACTTGGTAAGGGGGCTAAATCTTCAGGTGTTTCCAATGCTGTTTGCTGAATATATGGCTGGCTGAGTAAGTTAAATAAACGCTCAACTTCTGAAAAATCATCACGCTCTGCTTGCTCAATCGCCTTTTGTGCCATGTGATTGCGCAAAATATAGTGAGGGTTTACCTGTTGCATTGCAGCATCTAAATCATCGGTGTCTTGATATTCACGAATCTGTAAATACTGCGCTAAAAAGCTTTCCCACTGACGACGATCCAAACAATCATCCAGTATTTCTGTGTATTGTTTATTTTGTAGGCGGATAAAGCTTTGGGTGTAATCCAGTTGCTCACTTTGCAAAATGCGTAAGAAGTTGGTAGCGCAGTCAAAACTGTCTTTGTGGAAACTTGGTAGTCCCATTTTTTCACATAAACCAAGTTTGTAATGCTCTAAAAAAGTCGGTTCAAAATGCTCTAAACATGCTGCCAGTGCTTGTTTCCAGTGTTCTTTCTGATCTGGGTTTTGTTCAAGCGGAATTAAATTGTTCAACCAAACCCACAAATTCCAGTGTGCCACACTCGGTTGTTGTTGGTAGGTATAACGTCCTTGATAGTCCGAATGGTTGTTGATCCAGTTGGGACGAAAACGCTCCATAAAGCCATAAGGGCCAAAATCGAGTGTTGAACCTGTAATATTTAAATTATCGGTGTTCATCACGCCATGCGCAAAACCGACCAATTGCCATTTGGCAATCATGATAGCGGTACGTTGAATGACTTGTGTAGCAAAGGCGAGTACAGGCTGTTCGGCTGTCAAGCATTCATGATAGTGCCATTCGATACACTTTTGCACAAATTCAGGCAGTAATTCAGGTTGATACTGATTGATCCATTCAAAATGTCCCAAACGAATATGACAGTCTGATGTGCGTAATAGCATTGCGCCAAGTTCTAATTTTTCACGTTGTACGCCTTGAGTAGATGAGGTAAATCCAACTGCATTGCTTGATGGCACACCCAGCGCATTTAAAGCATGACCTGCCAAATATTCACGAATCACTGAACGTAACACGGCACGTCCATCCCCCATACGTGAATAAAGCGTTGCACCTGCACCTTTTAAATGAAGATCAATTGTACGTTGTTGTGTGTCCAAAACTTGCGCAATAAGTAAACCGCGTCCATCGCCCAATTGACCTGCCCACTGACCAAATTGATGTCCCGCATAGACCATTGCCAAAGCAGGAAATTCTTTAAACGTGGTTTGTCCGCTGCAAATTTCAACCCATTGTTGTTGTTCCTCTGCTGTCCATTGCAGTTCTTTTGCCAATGCAGCATTAAAGTGTCCTGCTTTTGCACCTTTTAAAGGTAAAGGCTGCTGCATGTGATAAAGACGGGCGGGCAGGGTCGGATAACGTGGATTAAATTGCATGATGATGAAGCGCTTGGCACAAAGTGAGTTTCACTATAGCAAACTTGGACTTTAAAAACTGTAGCCTAACAATGCAGAAAGCCCTGAACAGGTCAGGGCTTTCGCAGTGCATCAGAACAGAGGTTTATTCAGATACAGGGTTCTTTTTTAGGTTACGCATCAGCAAGTTCAATGTTTCACGATGGTGTGAAAGACGCTGTTCAACCAACTGGAATTCAACTTTTAATTTGTCATCCATTTGGTGAATTTTTTCAGCTACAGACGCTTTTTTCGCCTGAATTTCTTGCTCTTTTAACTTTGCCCAATCGTTCAGAGTTTGAGTAAAGGCATCATATTCTTGCGCAATACGGCTTTTAACTTGACCAATGTCATCGTTCACATTGTGACCATAGACCGCCAAGTCTTGTTCTGCATATTTAAAACGCATCGCCAATTCTGCTTTTTTAATATTAAAGCTTGGAATACGACGCAAGTTTTTCGCTAGGCCTAACTTCGAGCATGTCCAAATTAACCATTTGGTTGGGTCATATTGCCACCATTTTACGCCATTACGATAATCATATTGGAAAATGTGGTGATAGTTATGATAGCCCTCGCCCCAAGTGGCAATTGCTAACCAGAAGTTATCACGCGCGGTATTTTCGTCAGTATAAGGACGCGAACCCCACATGTGGCACAGCGAGTTAATAAAGAAGGTAACATGGTGGCTTAAAATCAGACGCATTAAACCGCCCAATAACAACACGCCCCACATATCGCCCACAGCCCAACCAATTGGCACCAAAATGCCAACGTGAACTGCAATTACGAGCGGAATATAGTATTTGTGTTGGAACATCACCAGTTTGTCATTTAACAAATCTGGCGCATTTTTAAAGTTTGGCTCTGCGGCAGGGTAGTCGCGTAACATCCAGCCCATGTGCGCAAACCAGAAACCATTATTAATTGAATACGGGTCTTTTTCGACATCATCGACATGGCGGTGATGGGTACGGTGACCTGAACCCCAGAACAAAATACTGTTCTGAACGGCAAATGTTCCCATAATCATTAAAATGATTTTCAAGGGAAGGGTAGCTTCATAAGCACGGTGTGCCCATAAACGGTGATAACCTGCTGTAATACCCAAGCTACTTACGCCAAGTAATACAAACATGCTGATCCAAGCGGCTAAGCTAAAATCATGGTGATAGGCATACCAAGGAATCGCGATCACTGCAACAATAGGTAAGAAAACTAGTGCAAAGATGGCAATCCAGTTGATTGGGGCTTTGGGTAAGGGAGCATTCATCTCCAACAGCACTCCTAGAACCTTGGGAGGTATAAATGGACGCTTAATCCGTTATAACGCTATGACCGATCTATAGATTGAAATCATAGTATTAAATTTTTTAGGGATTAATTTTTTCGCATATTAGCATGAGCGTATTCACGATCACAGCATTATTGTACAGTTGTATTGTACTGGGTGGTAACAGAATATAATGGTATCTGCGAGATTTTACGGAAATATGATATACGGTAGCCAAACAAGCACGATAAATCATTTATTTATTCATCAATATGCTTAAGGTTACCGCTTACAAGTGTTGCATCATCAGTTTAGGATAATCGGTAATTAAACCCTGAATCCCTAAATCTTTAAGCTGTTTGGCGCGTTCAATCTGGTTGACTGTCCAAACGCTGATATTCAGTTTGGCCTGTTGTGTGGCTTGAATGAGCGCACCGGTTGCGAGTTCGTTCATCCAACCAATTTGGCAACAACCTAATTCTAAAGCCTGATCAATGGCTTGATATTGCAGATCATCTTCAACCAATAAACCGCGTTTAAAGCGTGATTTTTGTTGTTGCAAAGCCCAGTGAATTTTCGGATCAAAACTGGTGATGATGGCGTTGTGTTCAAAACCCTTCAAATGTTGCTCTAAACTTTGGGTAATTTTTTCGGCAGCGGCATGCGAGTTGACCGCTTTGACTTCTACTTCAATATGATCAAAATTTTGAATAATGGTCATGGTTTGATTGAGTAGGGGCGTGGTTTCGACTTTATTCCAGTCCGACCACATCACCGCATGGTTATAATGGTTTAAATCTTCCAGACTACATTCATACAGTGCTTTGTCTTGTCCTGTGGTGCGAATGAATTGATCATCATGCATAACCACTAAGGCATTGTCTTTGAGTTGACGCACATCAAACTCAACCGCTCGAATGCCAATATTTTGAATATATTCAAAACCACCGAGTGTGTTTTCAGGCGCTTCGCCACGCGCACCACGATGACCAATTATGCGCATAATGTGCCCATGAATTGAAAGTTTGCTTTCATTTTGCAAGTACGACGTGACAAAGAGATGACATTTCTTATTTTGGTCGGATGGTGTGAAATTTCAAGCAGCATCCGACGTGATTTTTTAGATGCAAAATCAGGGCTTTATTTTAGTTTCCGATTCTAGAGTGTGATGTCAGTTACCAATACTGTCGTTGATGTTCTTTTGCCATAACACTTCGCTGCCTCCTTCGGCACGTTGCAAGCTGCGAGATGCCACAAATAGCCAGTCAGACAGTCGGTTCAGTAATTGCAAAGATGGTGCCTGAATATTTTGATCACGGTTGTGTACGGTCATTAAACTACGTTCTGCACGACGACATACGGCACGGGCTTGATGTGCATAACTGCATGCCAATGTACCTGCAGGCAGAATAAATTCTTTGAGCATTGGCAGGCTTTCATTCATGCGGTCAATGTCTTGTTCTAGGAACTCAATCGCAAGTGGTTGTACGAGATGGTAATTGGGGATACAGACTTCACCGCCTAAATCGAATAGCCAGTGCTGAATCAGGCTAAGCGATTTGTCCCAAGTGTTTTTGTCTTGAATGTTGCTATGTGTAATTTGTGAGCGCAATACGCCTATGCAGGCATTGAGTTCATCGACATCGCCCAGTGCATGAATGCGTAAGTCGTCTTTGGCGACACGTGAGCCATCGCCCAGTCCTGTTGTGCCTGAATCGCCTGTGCGGGTGTAGATTTTGCTTAAACGGTGGCCCATAACTTTTCCTTAGGTTGAAATGAAAAAAAGGATAATGCCGGTCAAAACATTATCCATAAACTGCGCTGTTTTAAAGTTTTTGTTGTTATGCGGGTTTTAGTAGCGGAAAGTTACGCCTGCAGAAGCGAGGCGACCGCCGTTCACATAATAGTATCCGCTACCATAAGATGTCGTTTTGTATTCAACATCACCAATATTCTGAATATTTGTAAATAATTTAACGTTAGGATTTACATTCCAGAAAGCATTTACATCAACAGTAGCATATCCAGAAATTGTACTATTTTTAGGTCTAGATTTAGCAGAAAGTGATGCACTAATGCCATACACTTCATTTTGTAGTCCTGATGTCAAAGTGATACTTTGGCGTGAACGACGAGGCAGATCTTGATCAGTTATCTTGTCTTTTGGCTGTACATAGGCATATGAAATATTTGTAAATAACTCATCTTTTGCCCAATCAAGGTTGAATTCTCCACCAGTAAAAGTTGCTTCCTTTACATTGAAATTTTTACCATTCTGCCAAGTAATTAAGTTATCAACTTCATTACGGTAAGCAGATAATCCCATTGTTAAGTGATCTGTAAGTTGTTGGTCTAGACCAATCTCATATGAAACACTTTCTTCTGGTTTTAACTCTGGGTTACCACCCCAGCTTAATGCATATAAGTCATTATTCGTTGGAGCACGGAAAGCAGTACCAATATTAGTGTAAATACTAGTGGCTGGTAAAATTTGATAACGTGCGGCAGCTTGTCCTACTGTATGAGTACCAAATGTCTCATGATCTTCTACACGTACACCTAATTGGGTGTGTAGTTTTTCAGATTGGTATTGGTGTTGAACAAAATAACCTGTGCTACCAACATCTTTGTCATAGTCCACTCCATAATAACCACTACCTGAAAGAACGTCAGATTCGACATTTTTCGTTGCGACCCCAGCTAAGAGATTCTGAGTAGGGCTAAATTGCCATTTACTGTAAAGTTCAGCTTCTTTTGTTGTATTGTAGATTGAATCATGAGAATCATTTTGCTCAAGATCATCTTTGAATTGAGATAAGCGAGCATGAAGTGCAAAGGTATCGCTTAGGTTTACACGGCCTTTAACATTAAGGATTTCATTTTTAAAATCTTGAGAGACATTTTTTAAACCTATTAGATTCCAATTCGCATCATTTACACTTTCAACGTAAGTTGATGTACCTTGGTTCTCTGAATAATCAACAGATGCAGCATATTGTTGTTTTTCTACACCGAATTTTGCACTAAAGCCTTTCTGATCATAGGCACCAGCATTGACTTGAGCATCTTTAAAGTCTGTAACTTGCGTGCCATCAGATTCTAATCGTTGTCCTCGAATTTGTGCATAAATACCATTCTCAGCTAAATCCGCACCAATGACAGATTTATAGGTATTGTGCTCACCGATTTCACCAGTTATAAAAGCCTCTGTTTTTTCTGGTGTTTTAGAAACTAACTGAACTACACCACCAATTGCATCTGTGCCGTATAATACAGATGCTGGACCTTTCAATACTTCAATTTGTTTAATATCGGTAGTATCAATAAATGCCAAAGATGCAGATCCTGCAGACCCAGTGTTTAGTCGAACACCATCACGTAATACAAGAGTATGGGTCGAATTTGTTCCACGTGTAAAGATAGATGCAGTTTGACCATAACCACCGTATTGCATCATATCAATAGATGCATCACTCATAAGTAAATGAGGCAATTCAGCAATTGGAGACTGATCGACAATTTGTGGTTCAATAATGGAGATACGTGCAGGCACATCTTTGATTTTTTCTTCAGAACGAGTCGCGGTAATGACTAAAGTGTCTAAAGATGCATTTACAACATTAGAACTGTCTTGTGCAGATACAGACGTAGAGAAACCCATTGCAAGCGCAATTGCGCCCACTAAAGCAGTAGGCTGAAAAAGAGTAGACATGACTTTGCTCCATACATTCACCCCACGTGAATGATTGAGTTAAGGGCACAACAAGCAGGTCTCCGGACTTCAATGTGCCAAGCATCTTTTAATTTATGATTGCTTCGCTATATATCCACCTTCCCATATTGTTCATACAGTGGTGTAAATCATAAGATTTAAATTGATATACGTTTCATGGTTACCGTTGCGGGGGCAGTGTTGGACTTTCACCAACTTCCCTAAAGCTCAAAGCTAGGACTCGTTGCATTTGCGCGAAGTATAAAGTCTGTATGCCATTTAAACAACGGAAATGCAGAATAATCCGCCTGAACTTCACTCAACCCCTTAAAATTGCATTACAATGATTCGCCCCAATATCTGATTTTGTTAGTGTGAACAGACAATTTAAAAGTCACGCACAGCAAGATCAGCAAAATGAAGATTGAAAATCAGGATTAGAGTCCAAAACGATGCGTACCCGTGCCAAAATTTGCGGAATCACGCGAATTCAAGATATAAACAGTGTTGTGCATGCGGGTGCAGATGCAATTGGCTTGGTGTTTTATCCTCCAAGTCCACGCAATGTGAGCATTGAGCAAGCACAAGGCTTGCTGCAACACATTCCCGCTTATGTGCAAGTGGTTGGTTTATTTGTCAATGCAACGGCAGAAGAAATAGCCGCTGTACTGAAACAAGTACCTTTAGATATTCTGCAATTTCATGGTGATGAAACACCCTTGCAATGTCAGCAAATAGCACAGCAAGTTGGACGTCGATGGTACAAAGCCATTCAGGTCAAACCTGATTTAAATGTGTTAGATGCGATAAAAAGCTATCAACAAGCAGGTGCAAGCGCAGTATTATTAGACGCGTGGCATCCTGAACTCAAAGGTGGAACAGGACACAGTTTTGACTGGTCAAAATTCCCCAAACTCGATATTCCTTTAATTTTGGCGGGTGGTTTAAACCCTGAAAATATTGAAGATGCAATTCAGACGACTCAAGCCTATGCTGTTGATGTCAGTGGCGGAGTTGAGTCTGCAAAAGGTATTAAAGACCAACAACTCATAGAAAACTTCATGCAAGGAGTCCAACGTGGATCAGCAAAGTACAAATCACAATAACTCAGTGATTGACTATACCCAATTCCCAGATGCAAAAGGGCATTTTGGTATCCATGGCGGACGTTTTGTGTCAGAAACGCTGATGGCGGCTTTACAAGATTTAGAGAAATTGTATTTCCGCATGAAAGATGATCCGCAGTTTTTGGCAGAATTCGACCGCGATCTCGCCTACTATGTAGGTCGTCCTAGTCCTTTGTATTATGCTGAGCGATGGTCAAAAGAGTTGGGTGGTGCACAAATTTACTTAAAACGTGAAGATTTGAACCATACTGGCTCACATAAAGTCAACAACACCATTGGTCAGGCACTGTTGGCAAAACTGTCTGGTAAAAAACGAATTATTGCCGAAACAGGTGCAGGTCAGCACGGTGTAGCAACCGCGACCATTGCCGCTCGTTTAGGCTTGGAATGTGTGGTGTTCATGGGTGCAGAAGACGTGAAGCGTCAGGCCATGAACGTGTACCGTATGCGTTTACTTGGTGCAACTGTTGTACCTGTAGAAAGTGGCTCAAAAACCTTAAAAGATGCCATGAACGAAGCCATGCGTGACTGGGTCACCAATGTTGACTCTACATATTACGTGATTGGTACGGTCGCTGGCCCACACCCATATCCACAATTGGTACGTGATTTCCAGTCGATTATTGGTCGTGAAGCGCGTCGCCAAATTCAAGAGCAGGCAGGTCGTTTACCTGATGCATTAGTAGCTTGTGTAGGCGGTGGTTCTAATGCCATGGGCTTGTTCTATCCATTCTTGAACGATGCCGAAGTGAAAATGTACGGTGTCGAAGCTGCAGGTTTAGGCATTGAAACAGGCAAACACTCTGCACCATTGAATGCAGGACACGTGGGCGTATTACACGGTAACCGTACTTATTTAATGTCGGATGCACAAGGTCAGATCATTGAAACCCACTCTATTTCTGCAGGTCTGGATTATCCAGGTGTAGGGCCAGAGCACAGCTTCCTGAAAGATATGCACCGTGTCGATTACGTGCCAATCAATGACCAAGAAGCCTTGCAAGGTTTCCGTGATTTAACCCGCATTGAAGGGATTATTCCTGCTTTAGAAAGCTCGCATGCTATGGCTTATGTAAGCAAGCTTGCACCAACGATGGATAAAGACCAAATCATTATTGCGACTGTTTCAGGTCGTGGCGATAAAGACTTAATGACTGTTGCCCGCATTGATGGCGTGGAAATGGTGGATATGTAAATCGTAAACTGCTTGAAATAAAGTATGCTACATTTCAATTCAATCGTGCTGAAGCAATTCGGCACGATTTTTTATTTGGAGGATTGAAAAATTCTCGCTACTTTAAACAATCATGCTTAAAAATCATCAACTATAAAAGCCATCAAGCTTAGGATATTTGCGCAGGAGTCGGATATGCCCAGTTTATTTATCGTGATGTTAGGCGGACGTCATGCGCGAGCCAATACCGAAGTGCATGATGTGGTACTTGCGGTAGGCGATTCTTTAGAACAGACCTATCCGCAACTCAAGCAGGCTTGGTTTGCAGAACCGAAAGGTTTGCATATTGACGCATGGGCGCAAATTAATGGTGTTGAGTTTGAAGGTAAATCCTACTATTTAAAATTTACCGATGCGCAGCCGAATCAGGCAGAAAACCGACTGTATTTAATTAATTTAGGTGGATATGATCCGCGTGAGTTTGGCGAGTTACATCGTTATGTACTGGTGGTGGCGCAAAATCCAATGGTGGCAAAACAGCGTGGTAAAGCCTATTTTGCCCAGCACTGGCAAAAACAACATACCGATCGGGTCTTAGAGGTAGATGATTGTATTGCGATAGATCAGGTGCATGGTCGCTATGTGCAATTGGTTGAAGGCTCATTTTCAGGCAATCGTTGGGAAAATACCTATCTGACTTTGAATGCTGATGCTTAAATACCTTCAGAATATTGAGGGGAAGATATCTATTAATTTATATTTTGTATATTTAGTGAACGCTCAAGCCTTAAAATAGTAAAACAATCTATGCTTTTATAATTTTTTGAACAAAATCATAAGCTGCGGGTTTTTTGTACATGCATTTGTAGGCATAATACGACCAAAGATGAATTGTTTTTAGACAATAGGGAATGTCTTCAATGGATTTAATTCAGGCGAATGGACAACCGCATTATGGACGTTTTAGTGAACTTCCCAAAAAAATTGATTATCAGGCTTATCAATATAAATCACCGTATGGTGAAGTATTGTCGGGTTGGCGTAAACGCTTAAAATATAAAAAGTTTAAATTTTGTAGTATTCAGCACGAACACTATACCATTGGGCTTGCGATTGCCGATATTGCTTGGGCAGGGCACGGTTTTGTCTATATTTATAATCACATGACGGGCGAAGTGCAGGAATGGAATGCGATTAATTTTTTATCGCGTAATACGGTTTTAGATGAGCAACCGTTATTTAATCAAAGTTTTTTTGAAAAATCGCCATTTCAAATTGAAATTCAACATGCCAATGGTGTGCGTTATATCCGCGTGACCAAATATGGTGAAATTAAACTCAGTGCGCGGATATTTTGTGCAGGCACAGACCCGCTAAGTATGTGTAGCCCAACAGGTATTAATGGTTGGACTTACACCCAAAAACTGACCACACTCGGCTGTGAAGGCTATTTTGTTAATAAAACAGGACAAACCATTCAATTCCATGAACGCACCTTTGCTTCTTTAGATGATACCTGCGGTTTTTTACGCCCTGAAACAGCATGGTTTTGGTTGTCGTGCAACTTTTGGGATACCGAAGACCGTCGTGTAGGCTTGAATCTGGCTTCTGGTGTGAATGAAAGTTTTGGCAACGAAAACTGTTTGTGGATTAATGGCGTGCTGTATCCCTTAACAGATGTGTTGTTCCAACCTGAGGATGATGGCTCGTGGAGCATTCGCTCACTGGATCATCGTTTGAATTTAACTGTCAGCACAGGTTGGCGCCGTTATGAAAACCTGAATTTGCGTCTAGTCGGCAGTCAGTTCAGCCAATGGCAAGCTAAAATTAGTGGTACTATTCAACAAGACGATACCGAAATTATTTTGTTAAACGAATACGGCTTGCTTGAACAGCATTATGCCAAGTGGTAGGGCAAGTTTTTAACCAAGATTGTACGTCACCACTTGCAGATTATCATGTGACGTCATCTATCACTCACTTGAATCGCCATTGAGTTTTTACATAAACGGCAAAAAAAGGCGCATTATGCAATTTCACTATGCGTTCAGAATTGGCATGATATTGCGAAATATATCAAGGTGAGTTTCACATGGCACAAGGTCTTTTGGCGGGTAAGCGTTTTTTAATTGCTGGTATTGCAAGTAAATTATCTATCGCATTTGGTATTGCAGAAGCATTGCATCGTGAAGGTGCAGAATTAGCATTTACTTATCCGAATGAAAAACTCAAAAAACGTGTTGATGACTTCGCTGCACAATTTGGCTCAAGCATTGTATTGCCTTGCGATGTAGGCGTAGATGCAGAAATTGAGCAAGCTTTTGCTGACTTGGCAAAGCACTGGGATGGTTTGGATGGTTTGGTTCACTCGATTGGTTTTGCGCCTGCGCATACTTTAGATGGTGACTTTACCGATGTTACAGATCGTGATGGTTTCAAAGTTGCGCATGACATTAGTGCTTATAGCTTTATTGCGATGGCACGTGCTGCAAAACCATTATTACAAGCACGCCAAGGTTGCTTATTGACTTTGACTTATCAAGGTTCTGAGCGTGTGATGCCAAACTACAACGTTATGGGTATGGCGAAAGCATCTTTAGAAGCAGGTGTACGCTACTTGGCTTCAAGCTTGGGTGCTGACGGTATTCGCGTGAATGCAATTTCTGCAGGCCCAATTCGTACGCTTGCCGCATCAGGCATTAAATCATTCCGTAAAATGTTAGACCTCAATGAAAAAGTTGCACCTTTAAAACGCAACGTGACCATTGAAGATGTTGGTAATGCGGCATTATTCCTTTGCTCACCATGGGCGAATGGTATTACTGGTGAAATTCTGTATGTCGATGCAGGTTTTAACACGGTTGGTATGAGCGCAGAATTAATGCTAGATGCTGAATAAGCATTGCATCAAGCAGATAAAACCGAAGTTTAGGCTTCGGTTTTTTTATCGCTGCATTTTAAGCAAGAGGTATTTTGCAGATTGCTGTAATTTTATTTTCTTCTTTGGCGCATCTGCTGCTATAAATAGATGAGTTGACAATATTTCAAAATAAAACTGGGTTTTAGGTCTTAAAAATGAATGCGGAACAATTGCAAAAAACGTTACATGCCAGTCAATATGCAGAACAAGTCTTGGCAAATCACGAAAGCCTGTTACAGCAGGATTATGCAATTGACCAATTCCTAAAACCGCTGAGCGCAGACTATATTCATCAATTGGTGATTTCGACTTTACAAGACATTCAAGATGAAACCTTGTGGATGAAAACCCTGCGAATTTTACGCGCGCGTTTAATGTTCCGCTGGATTTGGCAAGATGCCAACCAACTCACCGATGTGGTGACGTTGACACAGGAACTTTCAGACTTTGCCGATATTTGTGTGCAAGTTGCCAAAGATTTTGCGCGGATTCCGTTGGTTGCCAAGCATGGCGAACCGATGGGATATAACGGCAAAGTCCAAGACCTGATTGTGGTCGCCATGGGTAAACATGGTGCGCAGGAACTGAATTTATCCAGCGACATCGACCTGATTTTTGCCTTTGATGAACAAGGCGAAACCAATGGACGCAAGTGTATTGAAGTGCAGCAATTCTGCATTTTATGGGGACAAAAACTGATCTATCTATTAGATCATATCACCGCCGATGGTTTTGTTTTCCGCGTCGATATGCGTTTACGCCCGTGGGGCGATGGTTCTGCTTTGGCGATTAGCCATGTCGCACTGGAAAAATATTTAAGCCAGCATGGACGCGAATGGGAACGCTATGCTTGGATTAAGGCACGTATTATCACAGGTGGGCAAGAAGGTTATGAACTGCTGGAAATGACCCGACCTTTCGTATTCCGCAAATATGTCGATTACACCGCCTTTGAAGCCATGCGCGAAATGAAAGCCATGATTGAGCGCGAAGTGCAGCGTCGTAATATTGAAGACAATATTAAATTGGGCGCGGGCGGTATTCGTGAAGTTGAATTTATTGTGCAGGTTTTTCAGCTGATTTACGGTGGTTCAAAACTAGAATTACAAGACCGCCAGTGTTTGGTGAGTTTGCGCCATTTGGGCGAAGCTGAATTGCTAGAGCCACAAGCCGTACTGGATTTGGAAGATGCCTATTTATTCCTGCGTCGAGTAGAACATGCCATTCAAGCCTTGAATGATCAGCAAAGCCAAGCTTTACCGACTGAACCTGAGTTACGCGCACGCATTAGCGATACTTTGGGCTTTGCCGATTGGGACAGCTTTATGCAGACCCTAAATGAAAAGCGTGTCAAAGTCATTTATCAGTTTGAGCATTTAATTAAAGAAAATGAACCCGATTCTTTGCTGGAAAATTACAGTCAGCTAGAAAAACAGCTCGATGCGGTACTAGACGATCAAGCGAAAAATTTAGTGCATGAGTTCTGGTATGGACATGCCATTAAAAAACTCACCGCCAAAGCTTTACAGCGTTTAAAAACCTTTTGGCCACACTTGATTGAAGCAGTGTTGCAGTCAGAAAATCCACAAATGGCATTGATGCGTTTAATGCCACTGGTCGAATCTGTTCTGCGTCGTACCGTGTATTTGGTCATGCTGATTGAAAGCAAGGGGGCACTGCAACGCTTGGTAAAAATGGCCACAGTCAGCCCGTGGATTTGTGAAGAATTGACGCAATATCCTGTGTTGTTGGATGAATTTTTATCTATGGATTTTGAATTGCCAAAACGCAGCGATTTGGAAGATTCTTTGCGCCAACAATTGCTGCGCATTGAACTGGATGAAGTTGAAGACCTCATGCGGGTGCTACGTTTATTCAAAAAATCCAACGTATTAACAGTTGCGGCCAGCGATGTACTGGCAGAAAGTCACTTAATGAAAGTGTCAGATGCGTTAACCGATATTGCCGAAGTGACCGCAAATGCAGCCCTACAACTGGCCTATCAGATGATTGTCAAAAAACATGGTTATCCGCTAGACAGTGAAGGGCAGCGCTGTGGTTTGGAGCATAACGCTTTTGCCATTATTGGTTATGGCAAAGTAGGTGGCATCGAACTTGGTTACGGCTCAGATTTAGACGTGGTTTTTATTCACAACATGGATGAACAAGCCGATACTGATGGCATTAAACCGATCAGTGGCTTTGAATTTGCTATGCGGGTGGCACGTAAATTTGTATCTTTAATGACCACGCAAACTTTAGATGGTCGAGTTTATGATGTCGATACCCGTTTACGTCCTTCGGGAGATGCGGGTTTATTGGTGACCAGTTTACGGGCCTTTGAGCAATATCAACTGAAAAGTGCGTGGCTGTGGGAGCATCAGGCTTTAGTGCGTGCGCGCAGTATTGCGGGTGAGCAATGTTTACGTGACAAGTTTGAAGTGTTGCGTTGTCAGATTTTAACCCAGCCGCGAGATGAAGCTTATGTCCGCAGTGAAGTGCTGAAAATGCGTCAAAAAATGAAAGATCATTTGGGTTCATCTAAAGAGCAAAAAAAAGATGGAATTTTTCATTTAAAACAGGATGCAGGTGGTATCGTTGATATCGAATTTATGGCACAGTATGCGGTATTAGCCTGGAGTGGGTCGAATCCTGATCTCGCCCATTATTCCGACAACGTAAGAATCCTTGAAGATGCCGCAAGAACAGGTTGCTTATCCAGCGACGATGCGACAGCATTGATTCAAGCTTATCTCCGTGAACGAGCCGAAAGCCACCGCTTAGCCCTTGCAAATCAATCCATGCAAGTCAATGCTGCGGACTGGTACGATACCCGTGAGGTCGTTTGCAAGTTATGGCAAAGATTAATTGATCCGACTGCAATGTCTGCGTTGGATTAAAATGACTATTGTATAAACATTTGGAGTGTGTGCCATGAATTTGGCTGATCGTGATGGTTTTATTTGGCAAGATGGACAATTGGTTGACTGGCGTGATGCAAAAATTCACGTCTTAACGCATACCTTACACTACAGTATGGGTGTGTTTGAGGGTGTCCGCGCTTATGAAACGCCAAACGGAACTGCGATTTTCCGTCTTCAGGACCATACTAAGCGTTTGTTAAACTCTGCAAAAATCTATCAAATGAAAGTACCATTTGATCAAGCAGCTTTAGAACAGGCGCAAATTGATGTGGTACGTGAAAACAAACTTTCATCGTGCTATTTACGTCCATTAATTTGGATTGGTTCTGAAAAACTGGGTATTGCTGCAACCAATAACACCATTCATGCTGCTGTTGCGGCTTGGGGTTGGGGTGCATACTTGGGTGAAGAAGCGATGGCTAAAGGTATTCGCGTTAAAACTTCATCGTTTACGCATCATCATCCAAACGTGACCATGTGTAAAGCTAAAGCTTCTGGTAACTACACTTTGTCTATTCTTGCACACCAAGAAGTAGCGCAAGCAGGCTATGACGAAGCGATGTTGATGGATCCACAAGGTTATGTATGTCAAGGTTCTGGCGAAAACGTATTCTTAATTAAAGATGGCGTTTTACATACACCAGACATCGCAGGCGGTGCTTTAGATGGTATTACGCGTCAAACGGTGATCACCATTGCTAAAGACTTGGGTTATGAGGTAGTTGAACGCCGTATTACGCGTGATGAATTCTACATTGCCGATGAAGCTTTCTTTACAGGTACAGCAGCAGAAGTTACCCCAATTCGTGAATACGATGACCGTGTAATTGGCTGTGGTTCACGTGGCCCAATTACCACTGAAATTCAAAAAACTTTCTTTGACGCAGTTCAAGGCAAGAATGACAAATATGCACATTGGTTGACTTACGTTAAATAAGTCACGCGTGTGTACCTGAGTCTATATTACTGACTCAGGTGTGATGACCCTATTCAGGCAGTGGCTTGAATGGGGTTTTATTTTGTCTGCTATTGCGTTATTGAACGGCTAAACTTCTTGCGAGGTTTATTTCTCACGTTACAGACATAGATGAATGATCAACTGTTTCTTCGTTGAGTTAGTGATGTACAAATTTGATCTTTTGGATAAATTCAGTCGTTTAAAGCATGGTTTTTTATAGCGAAGGGTAATCCCTGTAATTGGTGAGATTTGATGTTAAAAAACGCTTAATCTGTCGAATATGATAGAAAATAGTGAATTAAATACATGAAAAGTGTAGTAAAAATTGAGTTGAAAATTAATTAAAAACAAAAACTTATTCTAGATGTAAATAAATATATATTTTTCATTATCCCTAAAATTTGGATCACAAATTTTAGGGAGTGAGCTGCTCCCTAGTTTTTTGTGATGTCATTTAAAACAGTACTTTAATCTCCTAATTTGCTGAAATTCAAAGTTTATTCAATATTGCGTGAAATAGCGCGTATAGATGGATTTTTGTGAGAAATACCTAAAATGAAGAAACTTGCTAAGGATTGCGTTTCAATAATTCTAACGACATCTCAAGCGAGTGAATGATTAAAAAATGTTTTTTTTATAAGAGTTATGGAGAAATGACATGTCTAAATTTATTAAAACAGCTGCAGCTGTGGTGGTTTTCGGTGCTTTTTCAACGGTAACAATGGCGGGTGGTGGTCATAATCCCCCTAAAGACCCTAACCCAACCCCAGTATGTAACGAAGGGCCATGTACAGGAAGTATTCCAATTCAGGTAACTGTACCTAAGCGTTGTGAGCTGAATGTAGTAACATCAAGTATCTCATTAAAAGATGGTACGGAAACTTCAGGTCAATTTATGGTTGGAGCGAATGCAAATTACAATCTACTGGTAAATACCGACAACCGTTTGGGGGATAAATCAACAAAATCTAAAGCAAAATTAGGTGTTGGTAATAATGCACCTGCAGTGGGTCTCACAGTTGAAACCAAGCGTGCGGGTTCACCGTCTATTATTCTGTTAAATGATAAGCAAACCAATATTGCGCCAGGCAGCAATGGTTGGAACACTTACAATGTCTTTGTTAAAAGTGACAGCGTAGGTATTTCTAAACCAGCGGGTACTTATACCGATAATTACAGCATTGAAGTTTCATTCTAATACGTTTGAACTCAATCTGAATGAGTTGGCTTTGCCGATGGGTGGAGTCAACTTTTTAGTCTAAATAAATACAAAATAAGACATTGCTGGGGGAAGCATGAAACGATTATTGAAATATATGCTGATTGCAAGTTGCTTATGTGTAGAAGCTGTTTATGCAAACATGGTGATTTCACCTACACAAATGTATTTGGGCGATAAAGCACGACAACGCAGTGCAACGGTTGTGATGGAAGCTACAGATCTTACCGAACCGAAAAGCTTTGAAATGTTTGCCTATAAATGGTCGCAAAATGCTCAGGGTGAAGATGTACTAGAGCCAGATCAAGACCTTTTAATTAATCCAAAAAACTTTGTTTTACAACCTAATACACAACAAATTATTCGTGTAGGTTTTAGCCGACCACTTTTGAAGGAAGAAATGGCGCAAGAAAAAACTTGGCGCATTGTTTTTAAAGAAATTGCTCCTGTAGTGGAAGAAGACGCCTTACAATTTTTATTCACAATTTCTGTTCCTTTATTTGTGGGTAAGCAAGAAGCCATTCAGGTAACAGCAACCCCGCGTTATCAAAATGATCATTTATTTTTAGAGATAGAAAATCATGCTGCATCGCATGTGCAAATTTCTTCAATCAGTATTTTAAATCAACAAAAACAACCTGTCGCAACTACTCGTGAAATGAAATATTTGTTGAATCAACAAAAGCACAGCTTTGATATGGGGCAAATCAAACTCAGTGATTTGAAAAATTACATACTCAAACTTGAAACAGATAAAAGTGAGCAAGCCATTGAGTTGAAAATGAAGGGCTAAATCATGCATAGAACTCGACTGTTTTTTGCGCTGCAAAGTGTCCTGTGGGGGATACCATTACAAGCCGCTGCTGCTCAGCCTGAAATGGTATTAAATAGTGTCTGGCTAAATGGCGTTGATCGTGTCGTTGAAAGTCTAGTATTGCAGCAGGACGGGCAACGTTATATGGAATGTGAAGTCTTGCAACAATTGGGTTTGCTGCAAGAGCGCTTACAAAAACACAGCGCACAAACTCAGTTCTGTTCTGTAAGCACCAATGAAATTCAGTCCGTGCAAGACGCTGCGCTGCAAGCCATAAAACTAACTGTACCAGCCAGCTATTTTATTGATGCACAATTTACCCAAACGCATGCGATTCCCTCAAAAGCGGACTTGGGTGGCTTTTTAAATTATGATTTGCTGTATGCACGTTATGATAATTACAATGAAATAAATGGCTTGGTGGAGCTTGGTGTTTTTAAAGATTACTGGATTTTTAAAAATGCCATGATGTATCGCAAAGAGGTAGAACAAGATCAAGATAAGCTACTGCGTTTGAATACCAGTTTTGAAATAGAGTTTCCATCACGTTATCAGCGTTTAACCTTGGGTGATAACACAAGTGTTTATAATCCATTATTAGATACATTTAGATTTGGCGGTGTATCTTTTGGTTCGAATTTTAGTAGTTATCCAGATTTTATTTATTGGAATGTACCCACCTTAAAAGGCAGTGCTGTACTGCCATCCACAGTCGATTTATACATTAATGGCATCAATTTATATCAACAACAGGTTACGCCTGGACACTATAGCTTAAATACAGGTGCCAATATTCAGCAGTCGGGCGAGGCGCAAGTGGTGGTGGAAGATGTATTGGGAAATCGTACCGTGCAATCTTTTCCAGTTTATGTCACCACGCAACTACTCAAACCAGGACTGAACGAATACAACTTTTCTGCAGGAAAGCTGCGTTATGACTACGACTACGTGTCGGATGATTATCGGGAGTTTTTTGGCAACCTTTATTTCAGACGTGGAATTACAGACAGCACGACTTTAGGAACCAATTTAAGTTATAGCAAAGATGTGCAGAATGTCGGGTTGCTATGGACACAATCTCTCAGCAAATATGCCTTGTTAGATACGCATGCTGCGTCTAGCCACAGTGATTGGGGCGATGGTTATACCTTTGGCGCTTCGTTAAGCCGTAATGGAAGTCGGGTTGCACTTGGTGCAAGTCATAAATACTACAGTCCTGAATATCGTGGTTTGGGTTATAGCGATATGACACAAACAGTGGAATACGACAACTTAGCTTATGTCAGTATTTTCAATATTCCTTTCATTAATACCTTAAATGTGAACTATCTGGAGCGCCGTTATTATCCCAATGCAAATAATAGCTTTGCAGATAGTCAAATGCTTACAGTCGGTTTTTCTCGTATGTTTGGGCGTCAAACCTCACTGTCGTTTTCTTATTATAAAGATTTGAAAATGCAGGATAGCGACGGGGCATATTTAACGCTGAATTATCAATTTGACCAACGCCGTAGTGCGCAACTTTCACATAATTTTGATGAGCAAACCCAGTTGCGTTATGCACAGAGCAGCCTGACGCAAAATGGTGTGGATTACACTCTTGCTGTGCGTCACCAACAAACAGAAGGGGATATTGGGGTAAATGCCTATACCGCCCTGAAAATGCCGATGGGTAATTTATATTTAAGCCACGATGAAAGTGAACGCTTTAGCTACAGTCAAGCCAATTATCAGGGTGCAGTAGTGTGGTTAGACCGTAAATGGGCCATGACCAAATATGTAGACAATGCTTTTGCTTTGGTGAATGTTGGTGATATTCCAAATGTGGAAGTACAACGTGCCTTAACACCTGTTGGTAAAACCAATCAACACGGTTATGTGTTTGTGCACGACATTGTGCCTTACGTCAATTACGACGTGTCTTTTGATCAAGACCAGTTAGATTTGTATGACAGCTTTGAATATTCAAGCCAAAAAGTGATTGGTATGAATCAACGCGGCTATAAAGTGAATTTCCCTGTTCAGCGTACAGGATTGATCATATTGCGTTTACTCACGCCCGATCAGCAGACCTTTGTGCAGGGCAGTGAAGTGTATTTAAGTGATGATGCAACCGAATTTGTACCTGTGGGCAGCGATGGAAAAGTACATTTATATGGTGTGAAAGCAGGCAGTTATACGCTGAAGGTTAAAACCAAAGGTGGAAAAGTTTGCCATAGTTCACTTGAAGTCCCTCAAATTAAAGCAGGCACTGTTCCACAAACCAGACAGTTAGATTTGATTTGTCAGTAAGTATATCAGCAGGATGATTGAGGATGAGAACATGAAAAAATTAGGGATGGTAAAAAAATTAAGTCTAGTGCTGTGTGGATGCTGGATTTGTTTTCCTGCACAGGCTTGCACCATTGGTTCGGTCAGTGAATCTTTATTGCAAATGAGCTCACAATACCGTAGCCAGACTGCAACCAGTTTTAATGTGCGCTGTGATCGAGGTTATAGCATTCAGTTCAGTAGTCGTAATTTACGTGACAAACATGGCAGCAGTTTTGTGAATAATGGCACACACCGTTTACGCACCAGTATGAGTATTATGGGAGCAAAAACAAATCTGTGGAACACGCCCATCGCAGGGCATGTTTCTACGACAGGACATAAATACAGTGTCGCGGTACGCTTGGATGAACAACCGAGTTTGACAACGCCAGCAGGTCGTTATACCGATGAGTTGTATATTAATTTACTTTTTTAGAGGGCTTCGATGTGCAGCAGATCAGGTATTCAGCAAACAAGATATTCAGCAGGCAGGTATCCAATATCTGCTTTTTTTATCTATTTAGGGTGAATGACAGCAAACGATTTACATTAAATTTATACATAAAACTATGTGTGCAAAACTAGGTATAGGCGATCATCGAGTTGTTAAAAAAATGACAAATGTGTCACCAAAGCATCATATTACTGCAATGCAGCTGCTCTATGCTAGCAAGCATAAAATAAGAATTGAGCAAAAGGCGATGAGCAATGTATTGGCAAAGCAGAGCAGTAAATTAGAGCGTTACAGCGATGCGTTTAAATTTTACTTCAAACAAGATCAAAAACAAAAAAGCAGTCAGCCTACCTCTGAACTCTCAGACCTCGTCCGCCCACGTTTAAAAATTGCCCTAGTAACAGAAACTTGGCCACCTGAAATTAATGGTGTAGCACGTTCACTTTTGCAGCTTTGCAAAGGATTGCAGGAACTTGGACACAAAATTTTATTGATTCGCCCTGAACAAAAACAAGCCTGCACTCAATTTCAACCGTACCAAGAATGTCTAGTAAAAGCACAAGCTATTCCCAAATATCATAATTTACAATTCGGCTGGCCGCAGTGGGCTAAGCTTTCGCAGGCTTTAGATGAGTTTCAACCTGATGTGGTGCATATCGTCACTGAAGGTCCTTTAGGGCTTGCCAGTTTACATATTGCAAAATCAAAAAATATTCCAGTATCAAGTGGTTTTCACTCCGCATTTCAAGATTTTAGCCGTTTTTTCGATTTGGCATTTTTACTCAAGCCAATTCAGCACTATCTAAAATGGTTTCATAACAATACCTCGCTGACGTGTGTGCCAAGTAGCCATACCGAAAAATCATTGCGTCAGTTTGGTGTGCAAGGGCCTTTGGTGGTGGTTGGGCGTGGTGTTGATGTTGAATATTTTTCACCAGATTTTCGTTCGACTCAACTGCGAGCGAGCTGGAGTGCCAGTGAAAATACGCGGGTGATGTTGTATGTCGGGCGTCTATCACCTGAAAAAGAAGTCAATCTTATTATTGATGCCTATCAGCGTATGCCAAAAAATACCGAACAGCCTGTGAAATTGGTGATTGTCGGTGACGGGCCAGACCGTGAGCGTTTAGAAGCCATGAACGCTCAGGGAGATATCATTTTTACAGGTAGTTTAAGTGGCACAGCACTTGCACAAGCCTATGCCAGTGCCGATGTGTTTGCTTTTGCCAGTCAGGTCGAAACCTTTGGCAATGTCGTGTTAGAAGCTATGGCCAGTGGCTTGCCTGTCATTGCTTATGACTATGCTTGTGCACGTTTACATCTAAAACCGAATGAAACAGGCTGGTTGAGTCCACTCGGTCAGCTAGAAGATTTGGTCGGTCATATCCACCGACTTCCCGATCTTACAACCCTTAGACAGATGGGCGAACACGCCCGCAAAGCGACTTTAAATATTGGCTGGCAGTATCCAGTCCAACAATTTGAGCAGGCGTTATATCTGGTGGCGAAGGAGCTACACATGCCATCTTAGCTATACGCCAAAGAGGAGAGAACTGATGAAGTTCAAAAATGCAAAAATAAGAATGCTGGATCTCGACTTAAAAGGCTGTTTGTATCTTAACCATTTTTCCCACTCTCAGCGGGTGGCACAATTTTTTAAAGTTATTAGCCGTTTGGGCGATGGTGTGTTCTGGTATGTCATGCTCGCAAGTGCATGGATGATGCAGGGCATTGGCTATAGTTTACAAATTATTTATCTGTTGTTAGGCGGTTCTGTCGGCACAGGTATTTATAAATATTTAAAACAGAAAACCGTCCGTCCACGTCCGTATCAGGTACACCAAGTGATCCGTTTGGGTGAACGTCCCTTAGATCATTTTAGCTTCCCATCAGGTCACACTTTGCATGCAGTCATGACCACAACGGTTTTGGGTTATATCCAGCCAGTATTGTTGATGTTGATGTTGCCCTTTACGATTTTGGTGGCCGTTTCCCGTATGATTTTAGGCTTGCACTATCCGAGTGATGTGGCAGTCGGGGCGATGATTGGCGGTTCAGTGGCGAGTGCGATTATTTTGGCTGCACCTTATGTAAATATTGTTTTATAAGCTTGGATAAAACCAAATCGAAAATTCAGTGCAGTAATGGCAGGCAGCCCATGCGAAATTTGTTAAAGTAGTCGCTGTCTTGACTAGAATAGGGAATACACATGGGTTTACGTTGGACGGACAGCATCGACATTGCCATTGAGTTATATGAAGCACATCCCGATGTGGATCCACAATGGATTCGTTTTACCGATTTACACGCGTGGGTCTGCGCTTTACCTGAGTTTGAAGATAACCCAGAAAAATCGACAGAAGGTTTGTTAGAAGCCATTCAAATGGCGTGGATTGACGAAGCACGTTAAAAATAGTGCTGTGAAGCCAGACGGATTTATCCGATGTCGATCTGCATAATTTGCTTCATATCGAAAAAAGCAATTTTTTTACACATCAAAAGCAGAAAACAGCCCATTATTCGGTATAATGCGGCAAAATTTTCGTGTCAACATTGACTTAAGGAGCCAATCATGGCTATTGAACGTACTTTATCTATCGTAAAACCAGATGCAGTTGCTAAAAACCACATCGGTGACATCTTTGCTCGTTTCGAAAAAGCTGGTCTTAAAATCGTTGCGACTAAAATGAAACACCTTTCTCAAGCTGAAGCTGAAGGCTTCTACGCTGAGCACAAAGAACGTGGTTTCTTTGGTGACCTAGTTGCGTTCATGACTTCTGGTCCAGTCGTTGTTTCAGTTCTTGAAGGTGAAAACGCAGTTCTTGCTCACCGTGAAATTTTAGGTGCAACAAACCCTAAAGAAGCTGCACCTGGTACAATCCGTGCAGATTTCGCTGTAAGCATCGATGAAAACGCTGCTCACGGTTCAGACTCAGTTGCATCTGCAGAGCGTGAAGTAAACTACTTCTTTGCTCAAACTGAAGTTTGCCCACGTACTCGTTAATACGCAGTATTCAAACCAGATAAGTGTTATTATGCTTATCTGGTTTTTTATTCTCCGATTTTTATTTTCTGAATAAACCTTTGCTCACCTCTTGAGCTTCTCCTTTCATCTTTAGACATGGTTTAGGTATACACACATGAGTACAGAAGTCCTCGCTGCATCTGCGACAGATGTTCAGCAAGCATCTGCGTCCGCTCCTGCACAGTCTGCGCCTGCAGAGAAAGTGAATCTCCTTGGCATGTCACGTCCACAAATGGAAAAATTTTTTGAAGATTTAGGCGAGAAGAAATTCCGTGCAGGGCAGGTGATGAAATGGATTCACCAGTTTTTTGTCACAGATTTTGCCGAAATGACCAATATTTCAGGCAAGTTACGTGAAAAACTGGAAAAGATTTGTGAAATTAAAGCGCCTGAAGTGGTGCATAAAAATTATTCTAAAGACGGTACCCGTAAGTGGGTATTCCGTGTCGGTGATGGTGAAGGCTCATTGGTCGAAACCGTTCTGATTCCTGCCGAAGATAAAACTGGCTCACGTAAAACCCTGTGTATTTCATCGCAAGTAGGTTGTGCACTGGACTGTTCATTTTGTTCTACGGGTAAACAAGGTTTTCAGCGTGACCTAACCCAAGCCGAAATTATTGGTCAGTTGTGGATGGCAAACTATTCCTATATGGAAGATGTGCCTGTGATTGAACGTGAGCGTTCTGTGACCAACGTGGTGATGATGGGTATGGGCGAACCGTTGTTGAATTACGATGCCGTCTTGAACGCCATGCGCATTATGCTAGATGACTTTGCTTATGGCATGTCTAAGCGTCGTGTGACTTTATCGACTTCGGGTGTTGTACCTAAAATTGACCAATTGGCACAAGATATTGATGTGGCTTTGGCAATTTCTTTGCACGCCACCAATAACGAACTGCGTGATGAACTTGTTCCAATCAATAAAAAATATCCATTGGAACAATTAATCGCAGCTTGTCAGCGTTATATTGGCAAAGATGGCAACGAAAGTGCGCGTAAACACGTGACCATTGAATATGTCATGTTAGATGGTGTAAATGACCATCCTGAACATGCGCAGCAAATGATTAAGCTACTCAAGAACCTGCCAAGCAAGATTAATTTGATTCCATTTAACCCATTTCCGCACGCGCCGTATGGACGTTCAAGCCGAAATCGAATTATTTCTTTCCAAAAAACTTTGTCTGATGCAGGTTTTGTGTGTACGATTCGTCAGACACGTGGTGATGATATTGATGCTGCGTGTGGGCAATTGGTCGGACAAGTGGCAGACCGCACCCGCCGTGCCGAACAGTGGAAAAAGAAAGTTGCAGCGCAAAATGAAATCATACGCTCGCAAGGATAATGACTTGTATAGATAACTAACTTGCATCGAACGAAGACGCAAAGGGGATGTCCATTGAATAAGCCTGTATTTAAAATCGCACAAATTACAACTGTTTGTATTTCGGCAATTTTTGCTGCAGCTTGTCAAACCACAGCTCCAACCTTAGGGCAAAAAGACCCTGAAAAAGCGGTGCAAGTACGTACGCAGTTGGCAGCAGAATACTTAAAAAATGGCGATTTAGACTCAGCCAAACGCGCACTTGATCAAGCTTTGGAAAGCGATTCACGTGATTCCACCGCTAATATGATGATGGGCGTGTTGCTGCAACAAGAAGGCAGCAAGCTGAATTTAGAAAAAGCCGATGCGTATTTTAAGCGTGCCATTGCCGCTGACCCAAAAAATGCACAAGCGCGTAACAACTATGGTACGTATTTATATCAAGTAGAACGCTATAATGATGCGATTGAGCAGCTCAGTATTGCAGGTGCAACACTGGGTTATGATCAACGCTTTAGAGCATTGGAAAATGTAGGTCGTATTTACTTGAAATTAGGCGATATAGAGAATGCCGAAAAGTCATTCAAACAAGCCTTGCAAGCCAATCGCGATTCTTATGTTTCAATGTTAGAGTTGTCGGAAATTTTATATTTAAGACAACAATTTGCACCCGCGCGACAATTGTATGAACAATTTGTACGTGCTGTGGGGCAAAAAAATCAGGGTGCGCGTGCCTTATGGATTGGGATTCGTTTAGCACGTGCCAATGGCGATCAATTGGGAACTCAGGTTTTAGTGAACCAGCTGCGTGCATTATTTCCCAATAGCCAAGAATACCAACGTTATTTGCAATTACAGTACAGTACTGAGGCCGTATGGAAGTAAATCCTAATTCACCGCAACCCACACAGGGGACAACGCCTGTACCCCATGCATTAGGAAATGTTCAACGTCCAGGTGAGTACCTTCGTCAAATTCGCGTCAATCAAAAACGCGAACTGGATGATGTTTCAAAAGATTTGAAAATTCCATTAAAAACGCTGATGGCGCTAGAGCAAGACGAATATACCGCTTTGCCTGAAGCGACCTTTATTAAAGGTTATTATCGTACCTATGCCAAATATTTACAGGTCGATGCTTCAGCCATTATTCAGCGTTTTGATGAAATTTATGCCAACGATACAGGGTTGTTGCCAAATCACGCCTTGAACAATTCACCCATCAAAATTATGGGAAAACTGCCAGGCTCTAACCGCGATCGCAATAAAAAGTGGCTCACACGTATCGCTGTGATTGTGGCGGTATTGCTGTTGTTGTGGGCATTGGTCGCGCTAATTCAAAACTGGATGTCGTCTGGTCAAGAGGGTGCAGAACCTGAAATTGCAGTACTGCAATCCGATGTGCAAATCATTTCTGACAATGCGACAGGCAGCACGCCTGCACTTGCTTCGGGCGATCAGCTGAATTTGCAATTTGCTCGTCCAACTTCAGTGCATATTGTTGACTCTGCTGGCAATGTTTTAGCGACAGGACGTCAAGCCTCTACTTTAAATTTACAAGGCGAAGCCCCATTTCAAATTCGCTTAGATGATGCGACTGCTGTGTCATTAAGTTTGAACAATGAGTCGATTTCATTATCGCCATATACTGTGAACGGAAAAGCAGAATTCCGTTTATCTCGATAATGCAGCAAGGTAGAGCGATATCATGATTGTAAATCCAATTCAACGCCGTCCGACCCGTAAAATTCGTGTGGGTTCTGTCTATGTGGGTGGTGATGCGCCCATTAGCATCCAAAGTATGACCAATACGGAAACCTGCGATGTTGCTGCAACCGTGGCGCAAATTCAGCGTTGTGTAGATGCGGGCGTAGACATCATGCGTGTTTCTGTACCAACCATGGAAGCCGCAGCTGCATTTGGTGAAATTCGAAAGCAAGTATCTGTGCCGTTGGTGGCAGACATTCACTTTGACTATAAAATTGCGTTGGCAGTTGCTGATGCGGGTGCAGACTGTTTGCGGATTAACCCGGGTAATATTGGTTCGGAAGCTAAAATTCGTGAAGTGGTGGCTGCTGCCAAACATCATGATATTTCTATGCGGATTGGTGTGAATGCGGGATCGCTAGAAAAAGATATTCAGAAAAAATATGGCGAGCCGACAGGCGCAGCATTGCTAGAATCTGCCATGCGTCATATTGATATTTTAGACCGTCTAGATTTTCAGGAATTTAAAGTTTCAGTCAAAGCATCGAATGTGTTTTTAACCATGGATGCTTATCGTTTGTTATCACAACAAATTGATAATCCATTACATTTGGGCGTAACTGAAGCAGGTATTTACCGTACAGGTACCGTAAAATCTGCAATTGCTTTGGGCGGTCTGCTCATGGAAGGCATTGGCGATACCATGCGTATTTCACTTGCGGCAGAACCTGAAGATGAAGTTAAAATCGGTTTTGATATTCTAAAATCTTTAGGTTTACGCTCTAACGGGATTAACTTTATTGCCTGCCCAAGCTGTTCACGTCAGGAATTTAACGTCATTTCTGTAATGCAGGCATTGGAGGAGCGTTTGGAAGATATTCGTACTCCAATGGATGTATCGGTCATTGGTTGTAAAGTGAATGGCCCGGGCGAAGCTAAAGAAGCTGATATTGGTGTGGTGGGCGCAAGTCCGCGTTCATTGGTTTATCGTAATGGTGAAAAGAGCCATTTAATTGATACCAATCAACTCGTTGATGAAATCGAAAGCATGGTTCGTCAGCGTGTTACAGAGCTTGAACAAGCTAAATCTAAAGAGATTATTCGTACAAATTTTTCTGAGTAAGTCATGAGTTCAATTGTTGCAATTAAAGGTTTTAATGACATTCTTCCAACGCAAACACCTGCGTGGAGACGTCTAGAGCAACATTTAGCATCTTTAATGGATGCTTATGGTTATCAACAAATTCGTTTGCCAATGGTTGAGCAAACCAATTTGTTTAAGCGTTCAATTGGTGATGCGACCGATATTGTTGAAAAAGAAATGTACACATTCTTAGACAAGGGTAATCCGCCTGAGTCTTTGACTTTGCGTCCTGAAGGAACTGCGGGTTGTGTACGTGCCATGTTAGAGCACAATTTGCTACGTGGTGCGACACCGCGCGTGTGGTATATCGGCCCAATGTTTCGTTATGAAAAACCGCAAAAAGGTCGTTATCGTCAATTCCACCAATTTGGTGTAGAAACTTTTGGCGTTGCAACACCAGATATGGATGCCGAACTTATTTTAATGACTGCGCGTTTATGGAAACGTATGGGCGTTGCCGATAAAGTTCGCTTAGAGTTGAATACGCTGGGTGAGTCGGATGAGCGCGCAGCGTATCGTGCCGCTTTGGTTGAGTTTTTGGAAGCGCACAAAGCCGATTTAGACGAAGATTCACAGCGTCGTTTAAGTACTAACCCACTGCGTATTTTGGACTCGAAAGATGCTAAAACGCAAAGCATCCTAGAAAATGCTCCAAAATTGCATGATTTTATGGGTGAAGATACGCTGAATCACTTTGCCCAATTACAGCAGTATTTAACCGATGCAGGCATTGAGTTTGTGATTAATCAAAAACTGGTACGTGGTTTAGATTATTACAATAAAACCGTTTTTGAATGGACAACCACGCATTTAGGTTCGCAAGGCACAGTTTGTGCAGGCGGGCGCTATGATGGTTTGGTTGGGCAGTTGAAGGGTAAGGCAGATCAGTCCGTACCTGCCGTGGGCTTCGCCATGGGCATTGAGCGTTTATTGTTGTTGCTTGAGCAAGTCGAAGACAATACGCCTGTACGTGATTGTGAAGTATTCTTGTTGGCAGATCCAACAACTCAAGGCAAGGCGTTGGTTTTAGCTGAGCAAATTCGTGACCAATTCGAACAAGCGGGCAGCCAGATTCGCTTAAAAGTTGGTTCACAAGGCTCAATGAAAAGCCAAATGAAAAAAGCCGATCAATCAGGTGCAATCTATGCCTTGATTTTTGGTGAGCGCGAAGCGGAAGCACAGCAATTGGCAGTGAAAACCTTGGCAACTGCTGAGCAAACGACTGTTGCAGTGACCAAAATTGTGCCTTTCATCATTGAAAAATTTTCTTCACAATAAGCCAAATAACATAAGGAAAAGGGTAATCCAATGAGCGCATTGAGTGATGACGAACAACTTGATAGTTTAAAATCGTTTGCGAAAAAATATGGTTCAGCCATGATTAGCGGGATTTTAATTGCGTTGATTGCCTTTTTCGGATGGCAATATTGGCAGAAAAAAACCTTGGCAGAGCAGCAAATGAATACTGCTAAAGTGCAACAATTGATGGATGATGCACGTACAGCAGAAGGCAATCCAGATGCCTTCAGTCAATTGTCTGCCACTGCTGATAAAATTGTGAAAGAAGCCCCTGATTCTGCGCAAGCTATTCAAACTCAATTCTTAATGGCTAAACTCGCTTACGATCAGCAAGATTTTGCTGCCGCAGAAAAAGCCTTAAAGAAAGTTGAAAACTCTAAAGTAAAAGACCAAGGCTTAGTGCAATTGGTTAAGTTGCGTTTGGCTTATGCACAGTTGGCGCAAAAGAAATACGATGAAGCTATTCAAAGTTTGGCCGCGGTGACTGATCCTGCATTTAAAGCGACTGCAGATGAAGCGCGTGGCGATGTTTATGTCGCGAAAAATGACCGTGAAAATGCCAAAAAAGCCTATCAAAGTGCATGGGATACTTTGGTGGAACGTAAACAAGAACGTCAAATTTTACAAATAAAACTCGAAAGTGTTGGTGTTTTGGTGGATGATCCTGAAATTGAACGCCCAGTATTAGACACACAAGTGGATGAGAGCTAATGAATAGAAAGTATAAAATACCGTTTGCACTGACCGTTTTAACCCTCGCTTTAGTGGGGTGTTCTACCAATAAAATTAAAGTTGCAGAAGTTAAGCCAAATCCACTGCCAAAACTTGAGCAAGCACAAAGTCTAGTTCCTGTATTTTCACAAAGCGTTGCATCGACTACATCAGCCGATCCACTACGCCTGCAATTAGATGCCGAAAACGGGGTAATTTATACTGTTGATCCTAAAGGTGAGATGGCAGCCTATCAAGGCAAGCAACGTCTTTGGCAAAAACAAGTGTCTAAGCAAGGCTTAACTGCAGGTGTCAATGCTGCTGATGGCATTGTGGTTGCAGGAAACAGTAAAGGACAATTGTTTGCTTTAGATCAGCAAACAGGTGAGCAAAAGTGGGTGGCACAGTTAACAGGTGCAATTCTTGCGCCATCGTTAATTCAGGCGGGTCGTGTGGTGACTGTAAGTAATGACGGCACGGTATATGCACACAATGCCGAAACAGGTCAGTTGGTGTGGACTTACAACTTGCCAAACGTGCAATTTAGTTTGCGTGGTATGGCTGCACCTGTGGCGCTCGATTCACGTACTGTACTGATTGCTTCTGCAAATGCCTATGTCTATGCACTGGATATTGTTACAGGCGTACCACGTATGCAGCGCCGCGTTGCCATTAGTGAAGGCCGTTCAGACATTCAACGCTTAAATGACATTGATGGCGACCCAGTGGTTGCTGGTCAATTCTTGGTGACCACAAGCTACCAAGGTCAGGTCACCGTATTGGACTTGGCTTCACAACAAGTGATTTGGAGTGAAGATGCAAGCAGTACCAAACGTCCAGAAGTTGCGGGGAATGGTGTATTTGTCAGCACTGCAGATGGTAAAATTGCAGCTTACGAAATCACATCAGGACAAGCACTTTGGGAAAATGACAGTTTGCTCAACCGTCGTTTATCTAATCCTGTGTTGTTTGGACAATATTTAGTGGTTGGTGATTTAGATGGTGTTTTACACCTCATTGATCCAAGCTCAGGGCAACTGGTTGGACGTTCAAAAACCAATGGCGAAGTCCGTTCATTGCGTGTAATTGACAATCAACTCTATGTCGCAACGCAAAAGGGCGCATTAAGCGTTTGGCAGAACCGCTAATTTTGTTCTGACTTTTATGCTAAAATAGTTGTCCGTATTTTTACGCGGGGTAATTGAATCATCAATGCCCCGTGTTTTTATTTAATAGAGTGGTCGATGTTCTCTCTGTCGTTTGCATGGTCGCAACGCTGAACCCAACATCCATACTCTGTTCTTTCTTCCACAGTTTCGGATGTACAGACCATTGAAACTGACTGATCTTGAATAAAGGTTAATCTATGAAACCCGTAATTGCGCTCATTGGTCGTCCGAACGTCGGAAAATCAACGCTGTTTAACCAGATTACCAAGAGCCGTGATGCACTTGTTGCTGACTTTGCAGGTCTGACACGTGACCGCAAATATGGTGATGCAACCTATCAAAATAAATCTTTCATTGTGGTCGATACTGGCGGTATTGGCGAAAGTGAAGGTGGCATCGACTCTTACATGGCTGAACAATCTAAAACAGCCATCCATGAAGCCGATATGATCATTTTTGTGGTCGATGCACGTGCAGGCTTGTTGGCATCGGATGAGCAAATTGCGCGTGAATTGCGTACTTTGGGCAAAAAAGTATTCTTGGTGGCGAACAAAGTAGATGGCGTACATGCCGAAGCCGCTTTGGTTGAGTTCTTTAAACTGGGTATGGGCGAGCCATTGCAAGTGGCTGCCAGCCATGGTCGAGGCGTTCAGCAAATGCTGGAAGACGTTTTGGCAGATGTTCCTGAAGATGAAAACCCAGATGCACATGATCAAGACACAGGTTTGCGTTTAGCCATTATTGGACGTCCAAACGTGGGTAAATCGACACTGGTTAACCGTTTATTGGGTGAAGAACGTGTAGTGGCATACGATCAGCCAGGTACGACACGTGACTCAGTCTATATTCCGTTTGAGCGCAACGAACGTAAATACACCTTGATTGATACTGCAGGTGTGCGTCGTAAAGGTAAGGTCGATGAAATGATCGAGAAATTCTCGATTGTGAAAACCTTGCAAGCCATGAAAGATGCACACGTGGTGGTGATTGTGGTTGATGCACGTGATGGTATTGTCGAGCAAGATTTGCACTTAATTGGTTACGCACTTGAAGCAGGGCGTGCCATGGTGATTGCGATTAACAAATGGGACAATATGTCCGAATATGATCGCAAACAATGTAAGTTAGATGTTGAGCGTCGTTTTGACTTTATTCCATGGGCAAAAATCCACCTGATTTCTGCCTTGCATGGTACAGGCGTGGGTGACTTATATCCATCTATCCACCGTGCGTATGAGTCATCGCACTTAAAAGTGTCACCTGCCAAATTGACGCAAATTTTGAATGACGCAACAGATGCACACCATCCACCTAAAGTGCAAGGTCGCGCTATTAAAATGCGTTATGCACACATGGGTGGACAGAACCCGCCAACCATCGTGATTCATGGTAATAAGGTCGATAAAACTCCTGCAGATTACCGTCGTTATTTAGAAAACGTGTTCCGTAAAGTCTATAAGCTAGAAGGTACACCTGTAAAAATTGAATTTAAAACCTCTGAAAACCCATTTGAAGGGCGTAAGTCACAAGTGGATGAGCGTACTGCGGCACGTCGTCGTCGTTATGTGCAGAAGTTTAAGAAAGCCGAGAAGAAGTTTAAGCGAGGCTAAGGCTTAAATTTTGACGCGTTTGATTAAAAAATCCCGAATGTGAATTCGGGATTTTTTTTGAGCAACTTAATTTAAAATAGATAGATGTAGAATTAATGACGCTTCGCCAACAAGCTATTCGACAGACGATTTAACCATTGTGGGCTAATACTCGAAAGTTGCATTAGGGTTTTGGCTTTTAAACCGACCGCACGATGCGTATTGGTCAGAATCGAATCTTTAACCGTCGCTTGTTGATACACCACCTGGGCGACATCTTCTGTCGATAAATGCACGCCCATGTTTTGAATGGTGGCTGCATCCATATCTTTCACCATTGCAGTTTGTACAAATAGCGGCATGACATCTAAGACCCGAGTGCCGTATTTTTGCCACTCTATATCTAAACCTTCCGTAATGCCACGTACTGCAAATTTGGAAGCAGAATAAGAAATTAAATCGGCTTGTCCATAAATCGCAGATGCCGAAGACAGGTTAATCACCCGTGCAAAACTTGCTTGTTTTAAATAAGGCAAAGCCGCATGACAACCGTTTAATACACCATTCACATTCACTGCCATAGTCCGATGATGCGCTTCTATGGGTGTGTCTTCAAATGCGCCTGAGTAGAGAATTCCTGCATTATTCACCAAAATATTCAATTCACCTGCCCATTGGCAAAAATCGGATAATGCAGCTTGCCAACTGGCATAGTCTGCTACATCAAGCAAACCTGCATGCGCACGCTCACCCAATTGTTCTGCCAATTGCTGTGCTTGTGTGAGATGAATATCATAAATACCGACACGGTAACCTTGCCGATAAAACAATTGTGCGATTGCCGCACCAATGCCTTGTGCAGCGCCACTAATCAAGATACTGTGCATTTGAACTTGCTCCCTGATGTTATTTTTGTTGTGCATATCGTCCTTGCCGTCTGAGCATAACAAAAAAATGGTGCATTCGTGCAATAAATTGAAATAAGGAACAACCCATGCAGCAATTGCTTTCAATCATGCAACAGTTACGTCAACAATGCCCGTGGGATCAAAAACAAACCCCAGAAAGTTTGACTCAATACGCAATTGAAGAAGCTTATGAAGTTGAAGCAGCAGTGCGTTCAGGCAAGGTGGATGATGTACGTGATGAACTGGGTGATTTGTTGTTGCAAGTGGTGTTTCAGGCACAAATGTATAGCGAACAAGGCGCATTTGATTTTCAGGATGTGGTGCAAGCCATTTGCGATAAATTGATTCGTCGGCATCCACATGTTTTTCAGGCAGAACAGTTTGCGCAGCTCAGCGCAGAAGATGTCGCTGCTTTATGGAAAACCATCAAACAACAAGAAAAACAGGGTAAAGCAAAGTCACGTTTAGATGAGGTGAAACATGCACCCGCCTTGGTGCAAGCACAACAAATTCAACAACATGCGGCACAATTGGGCTTTGACTTTCATACCGTGCAAGATGCGTATGGCAAGTTAGAAGAAGAATTGCAAGAATTACAACAGGCGATTCAACAGCAACAATCCGACGAAATACGGGATGAATTTGGTGATTGTTTGTTTTCTTTAATCAATGTTGGACGTAAACTTGGCTTATCCAGTGAGATGGCATTATTGGGTACGATTCATAAATTTAGAACACGCTTTGCTTTCATTGAAGATCAGGCCAAATTACAACAAAAAACAATAGAAGATATGACTTTAGAAGAAATGGATCAACTTTGGGAGCAGGCAAAACAACAATTAGAATGACAGGTTTTGCGGCAACATGAATATATCGCAGCAGTTAAAAGCTTCTTTTCGCTTTTTTTCTTTCGGATGGCAGTACTTGCTTGCATTGCTGTTATGTAGTATCAGCATGTGGAGTACAGCACAAAATGTGCAGTCCAGGCCTGCGCAGGTCAGTGGGCATAGCTATGATCAAAACTATTTAAAATGGAAAGCACAGCAAGCCGCGCAAGATCAGCGTTTAAGTGTGACTCAAACCGCATCATCAAGCGAAGCACATTATTTAGCGCGTCCTACTCAGCAAAGTGCGCATTCAAATCAGGTGCGTTTAAATAGTGCTTCACTAGAACAATTGCAGCAATTGTCTGGGGTGGGTATGAAAAAAGCACAAGCGATTGTGGAATACCGAAAACAAAATGGAAAATTCCAAAGTATTGAAGAACTTCAGCAAGTCAAAGGGATTGGACCTGCCTTATTTGCCAAGAATAAACATAAGTTGGCATTGTAGCTGCAAGCAGAATTTTAGCACTGCACATTGCAAAATTAGCGTGTGAATCAAATTGCCCTTTGATTGTGTTAGGGATATGATTAGCGACATCTTATCTGTTTTACGTTCAGACGTAGGAGACAGCGTCTTTTGCAAACTTTGCGCGCGTCAAAATGTGGTTTATCTACCGCTCAATTACCTTCTTCCATTTTAGATGTTCTAGATGCTTTAACCAAAGCAGGCTATGAAGCCTATATCGTCGGTGGTGGAGTTCGTGACTTAATGTTAGGGCTAAATCCGAAGGATTTTGATGCCGTAACGAATGCTACACCCTCACAAGTGAAAGAAGTTTTCGGACGACGTTGCCGAATTATAGGACGACGTTTTGAGCTGGCGCATGTCTATGCAGGGCGTGAACTAATTGAAGTGGCCACTTTCCGTGCGCCACCGAAAAAAGCTGTGACGTCTGCGGCGGGGATGATTCTGCGCGATAATAACTGGGGCACAATCGAGCAAGATTCTGCCCGTCGTGACTTTTCAATAAATGCGTTGTATTACCAGCCACGTAAAGGCATCGTGCTCGATTTTTGCAATGCTGTAGATGATATTAAGCACAGAAACTTGCGCTTATTGGGCGATCCAACCTTACGTTTTGAAGAAGACCCAGTGCGTATGCTGCGTACTTTGCGTTTTGCTGCTAAATTAAATTTCAATATTGATCCAAAAATTCTTAAAATTTTTACGCCTGAAATGACGCAGTTATTGCGTGATGTTTCGCCACACCGTTTATATGATGAGTCTCAAAAACTCTTTACGATGGGACATTTAAACAAAGTCCTGCCGATGTTGATTGAGTTTGGTATTTGGCGTCAGTTATTTGCTGATATCAAACCAGACATCAACTCATTTATTGAACGTGCAGCAAAAAATACCGATCAACGGATTGCGATTGGTAAAACCATCAACCCTGCATTTTTCTATGCGGTGCTGTTGTGGCAACCATTTTTAGAGCGTTGTGACTTTTATCTGTCTAAAGGTGTAGTGGCCGCCGAAGCGCGAGCACAAGCTGGTTTAGATGTACTAAAACGTCAGGCGACACGTACCATTATTCCGCGCTTTGCTGAAACTTTTATTCGTGAAGTTTGGGAAATGCAAACCCGTTTATTGCAACCGAAACCACAGCAAATTGAAGCATTGTCTGGGCATGCACGTTTCCGTGCAGGATTTGACTTTTTATTACTGCGTGAAAAAGCAGGTGATAGCTCGACTTTAGGGATGGGACAGTGGTGGGATGCCTACCAACTCATGAGCACCGATGAAAAAGAACGTGCGATTGCTCAATACAATCGACTACGAGCCAAGAGCCGCCGTAAAACAGCGCAAGAGCCTGTTGATGTGACACCAGCAACACATGCCACTGATTTAATTGAACCTTTGGTGAATGAGCCTGAGCCTCGTAGTCGTCGGGCCCGTAAAGCCAAACAGTATGAAGAAAATCGAGCACAATTGACTGCTACAGCAAGCAGTTCAGGTATTGGTGCAGATCATCCAATTTTAAAACGTAAACGTGTGCAACGTGATTTAAGCCAAGTGATTTTTGGGCCAACACAATGAGCAACATCACCTATATTGGTTTAGGCAGTAATTTGGGCGATTCGCGTCAAATTTTGACTGAAGCGGTGCAAAAACTGACAACATTGGGGCAAGTGCAGACATCTAAACTGTATCAAAGCCCACCCATGGGACCACAAGATCAGCCTAATTATTTGAATGCTGTGGTACGTTTAGATACCGAACTTGAAGCGTTGGCATTGTTAGATGAATTACAGCGTTTTGAACAAGAGTCAGGTCGGGTACGTTTACGCCATTGGGGTGAGCGTACGCTAGATTTAGACTTGTTGATTTATGCTGATGCCAATATTCAAAATGAACGTCTGACTGTACCGCATGTAGGGGTATTAGAACGTGATTTTGTCGTCATCCCGCTGTTAGATTTAGATGCTAACTTAAGTGTCAAAGGACAATTATTAAAACACTCACCATTGCTTGAACATCCGAGCTTAATTGTTGTGGATGCAGGCAATTGGGCAGGGCTATAAAGTTTTAAATTAAGCATGCGTGATGCTTTTTCCATAGAGGAATATTTTCATGATTAGTTTAAGTGACCTCAGAAAATTTAAAGCGGAAGGTCGAAAATTCTCCTGCTTAACTTGCTATGATGCAAGCATGGCGAAAGCAATGGAAATTGCTGAAATTGATACGATTTTAATTGGTGATTCTTTGGGTATGTCTATTCAGGGACGTGACTCAACCTTGCCTGTCAGCGTGGCGGATATGGCTTATCACACTGCGGCGGTGCGTCGTGGTAATCAACACGCTTTTATTTTGACTGACTTACCATTTATGAGTTATGCCACCTTAAATGATGCATTGCAAAGCTCCAAAGAAGTGATGCAAGCGGGTGCGCAAATGGTCAAAATGGAAGGTGGTGCATGGCTCAGTGAAACCGTTGCAACACTGACTCGTAATGGTATTCCTGTCTGTGTGCACTTAGGTTTAACACCACAATCGGTGCATGTATTTGGGGGTTATAAATTACAGGCACGTACTCGTGAAGCTGCAGACAAACTAATTGCTGATTGTAAAGCTGTTGTAGAAGCTGGTGCGGCGATTCTATTATTAGAATGTGTGCCAGCTCAGCTAGGTCAAGAAATTTCTGCCTTGTTCCCTGAAATTCCAGTAATTGGAATTGGCGCGGGCGCAGACACTGATGGTCAGGTATTGGTGGTGCAAGACATGCTGGGGCTGACTTTTGGTCGTGTCGCAAAATTCGTGCGTAACTTCATGAAAGAACAAGCGGGTGAAAATGCGATTTTAGATGCGTTTAAAGCCTATCATGCTGCAGTTCAAGATGGTTCTTTCCCAGCACGTGAACAAACTTTCCAAGTCGAGTTGTAATATGAAAACTGAAACCACAATTCAAGGCTTAGCGGCTTCATTACAGCCTGCACGCGCTGCACGAAAAACCATTGGTTTTGTTCCGACCATGGGAAATTTGCACGAAGGGCATTTAACCTTAGTGCGCGAAGCGAAAAAAATATGTGATGTGGTGGTGGTCAGTATTTTTGTGAATCCAATTCAATTTGGCCCTAATGAAGACTTTGACAGTTATCCGCGAACTTTAGACCAAGACAGTCAATTGTTGGCAGAAGTCGGTTGTGACATTATTTTTGCGCCTTCAGTTGAGCAAATGTATGGCAGCAAACCACGTTTGACCAATATTTCAGTGAGCGAGATTACGGCAGACTTATGTGGCTTGCAGCGTCCTGGACACTTTGATGGTGTTGCGGTGGTCGTGACCAAGTTATTCAATATGGTACAGCCAAACTATGCTTTCTTTGGTGAAAAAGACTATCAACAATTGGCAGTCATTCGCCAGTTTGTACGCGACTTGAATATTCCGCTAGAGGTGATTGGTGTGCCAATTGTTCGTGCGGCAGATGGTTTGGCACTCAGTTCACGCAATGGTTATTTGAGCGCAGAACAGCGTCAAATTGCACCGACAATCTATCAAAGTTTAAAGGCTGCTGCACAAGCATTACAACAAGGTGAAACTTTGTCACAAGTGTTAGCGAATATTAAAGCAACATTGACAGCGGCAGGCTTTGTTGTGGACTATGTAGAGGCGCGTACAACAGAACTGCAGAAAATTGAAGCATTTAGTGAAGATCTGGTGTTGTTCGTTGCGGCAAAATTGGGCAATACACGTTTAATTGATAATTTGCAGGTCAAACATTCTGCATAGCTGGCAATAGAAGGGTTGCATGCCATGAAACGTATTTTGATCGTAACAGGTCAATCGGGTTCAGGAAAATCTTCGGCATTACAAGTGTTGGAAGATTTGGGTTATTACTGTATTGACAATTTACCTTTGGCATTGCTCCCCGAAATAGTGGATAAACTGGATCAGGAAAATAACTTAGAACAGTTGGCATTGGGGGTGGATGTACGTAGTACCCGTGCCGACTTGCAAGAGTTTGATTTGGTATTTGAACAACTGCAAAAGCATGGTTCAGTCGATATTATTTTTCTGACCACGCAAGATCAGGAATTGATTGCACGTTTTAGTGCATCACGCCGTCCGCATCCACTCTCTAATCGTTTTAAAAGCTTAAATGAATGTATTCAAGAAGAAAAAAACTTGTTGATGCCCATTCAGTTTCGCTCTACGGTACATATTGATACTACTGACAAAAGTGTGCATGATCTAAAACACGTATTGTTGTCTAAGCTTGGACAAACCGACAATCTTATTGTAATTTTACAATCCTTTGGCTATAAGCACGGAATTCCTTTAGATGCCGATTATGTGTTTGATGTGCGCCATTTGCCCAATCCACATTGGGATTTGGAGCTCAGGAAATATTCAGGCTTAGATGCCCCTGTGCAGGAATTTTTGCAACAAAGTTCACAAACGCATGAAATGTTTCACGACATTCAGCAGTTTTTAGAAAAATGGTTGCCAGCCTTTGCCGAAGGGCATCGACACTACATTACCATTTCAATTGGCTGTACGGGTGGGCAACACCGTTCTGTTTATATCGTTGATAGACTAAAAAAAGCACTTGAGGCAAAATGGTCTATTCAAGTCTTACACCGAGAAATGAAGCACTGGTCATGATTGACACAACTGTTGACGTAATTAATAAACTAGGTTTACATGCACGGGCATCTGGGAAACTGATTGAAGTGACCACCAAATTCCGTTCGTCAATCCAAATTGGTAAAGGCGACAAATTGGTTGATGCCAAAAATATTATGTCCTTGCTCATGTTAGGTGCAGGCAAGGGAACTACTTTACGCTTGGTGATTGATGGTGCAGATGAAGAAAAAGCTTTATCTGATATTCAAGCACTGTTTGCAGCAAAATTTTACGAGGCAGATTAATCGTGGCACGTCGACCGCAACGTTTTACCGAAGATGACTTTGAATCTTTAGAAGGGCGTGCAAGTAAAACCGAACAGAAAAAAGCCGTACAACGTATGGCTGCACTGGGCGAACAATTGGCGCAGTTAAGCGCCAAACAAATTCAGAAACTTCCAGTAGAAGAGCGTTTAATTGATGCTTTACTGGAATTGCAAAGCATTACTTCACATGAAGCACGTCGTCGTCAGTGTCAGCGTATTGGTAAATTGTTGCGTAATGAAGATGAAAGCGTAATTTTGTCTTATTTGACACCGCAACAAGGTGCGAAAAAAACCGCACAGTTACAGCGTTGGGTGGAACGAATTATTAAAGACGGCGACCCTGTGATTAATGATTTTAGTAAAACCTATAAAGCGGCTGAACGTCATACACTGCGTCAGCATGTGTTGCGTATCCACCGTGATATGAAACAGGAAGTGTCTGCGGAAGAACTTGAAGCATCTAAGCTCAAGTTGTTTAACTATGTGCAGCAAGTGGCTTTATTGTCAGAAAGCTAGATTAGCGTACCTTATCTAAGAAGATAGATAGCGTGAGCTGATGATTGCACAAAAAAACGACTCATGACGAGTCGTTTTTATTTGGTCTTAATATAGAGATTTTCAAATTTTAGCCAAACTCACCGACTGAACGCTCTTTGGCCCATTCACGCAGTACAAATTTTTGTAATTTACCTGTCGATGTTTTTGGAATTTCAGTAATCACCACATCCTTTGGTACTTTAAAACGCGCCAAATGTTGACTGCAATAGGCAATAATTTCTTCAGGGCTGACCTGCTTGCCTTCTTTCAGTTCAATAAAGGCACACGGGACTTCCTGCCAACGTGGATCTGGTTTTGCCACCACTGCAGCAGTCAAAATTGCAGGATGTTGATACAACACCTCTTCCACTTCGAGTGAAGAAATATTTTCACCACCTGAAATAATCACATCTTTAGAGCGGTCAGTAATTTTGGCGTAGCCATCGGGTTGGCAGACAGCTAAATCGCCCGTATGGAACCAGCCACCTGCAAATGCTTCTGCGGTGGCTTCTGGGTTTTTCAAATAACCTTTCATCACGATATTGCCACGGAACATAATTTCGCCCATGGTTTTGCCGTCTTTTGGTACAGGTTGCATGGTTTCTGGGTCTAAAACTTTCATGCCATCTTGCAGCGGATAAGGCACGCCTTGACGCGAATGTAATTGTGCTTGTTCTTGAATGGATAGGTCGCTCCAGCCTGCTTGAGAAGCACACAGCGCAGATGGGCCATAGGTTTCAGTTAAGCCATAAACGTGAGTTACGTTAATGCCAATATTGCGCATACCTTCAATAATTGCTGCTGGCGGTGCAGCACCCGCAACCATCACTTCAACACGGTGATCAAACTGGGTCTTTTTCTCCTCAGGGGTGTTGATGAGCATCGACAAGACAATTGGCGCACCGCAGAAATAATCGACTTTGTGCTCTGCAATTAATTTAAAAATCAGTTCAGGGTCGACTTTACGTAAGCAGATATTTGTGCCACCGTTGGCTGCCATCGTCCATGCAAAGCACCAGCCATTACAGTGGAATAGGGGCAGTGTCCATAGGTAGGTTGCACGTGGGGTCATCCCGCAGGCAATAATATTACTGGCTGCATTAATGTAGGCACCGCGATGATGATAGACCACGCCTTTCGGGTTGCCTGTCGTGCCAGACGTATAGTTCAGGCTAATTGCATCCCATTCATCTTGTGGCAAATGCCATTCAAAATTTGGGTCACCTGCAGCCAGCCAAGTTTCGTATTCAATCTGTCCGATGCTAAGGGCATTGGCAGCATGCTCATATTCTGCATCGTTGACATCAATCACGTAAATTTCATGATTGACCATCGCTAAGGCTTCTTGTGCCAAAGCCTCAAATTCAGGGTCAACCAAAAGCACTTTGGATTCTGCATGATCGAGCATAAACGCCAGTGTTTTGGCATCTAAACGAGTGTTTAGTGTGTTCAGCACTGCACCCGCCATTGGCACAGCAAAGTGTGCTTCTAGCATGGCAGGAACATTCGGAAGCAGCACCGAAACAGTGTCATTTTTGCTGATGCCTAAATTTTGAAGTTGATGTGCAAATTGGCAGCAGCGCAAATAAGTTTCGCGCCAGGTAATTTGACGTGAACCGTGAATAATCGCGTTTTGGTGCGGGTAAATATAAGCTGCCCGTTCTAAGTAACGTAACGGGGACAAGGCGACAAAGTTCGCAGGGGTACGCGGTAATTCATCGTATGCGCTGACCATTGTTATTCTCCATAATATGTGTCGTTATTTTATCCAACTTAAAAAGATAGGGATTTTATGGCAGCTTTGCAGTTATGCTTTAGTCGAAAATCTGTTGTTTTTATTTTGAATCGCTTGTAAGTACATTTAAAAAATAGTTTAAGTAAAATTTAGCAGCTATTTTTTATTCAATAAAAATAGTAGCTTATTGGAAAATATTAACTTATTCTGTCATTTGGCTTTTATAGAGTGATGGGCTGAGACCTGTCCAACGCTTAAATGCACGTCGAAATTCGCGTAATTCACTAAAGCCAAGTTGTTGGCTAATTTCAGTCATGCTCAAAGGCTGTTGTAGCAGTTGTTTGGCTTTATTTTCCAAAACGTGTTGGCGCAGGTTTTGGAAGTTGCAGCCTTCGGCAAGTAATTGTCTGCGTAAATGTCTTTCGCTCATTTGAAAATGTTGTGCCGCTTGGTGCATATCAAAGTGCTGAGGTAAATGCTGTTCGATTAGATAACTCAACACGTGTGCATATTGCTGTTGATTAATCGCCTGCATATCCTGATACGCTTGTTGGCAGACACGCAGGGCGGTGCTGTAATTGGCGGCACTAGAGGTTTTAATTTGGCGTCCTAAAATCTCTGGTCGGAACACCAAAGCATTCATGTATGATGAAAAGTGCAGAGGACATTGATAATGCACCTGATAAGCCTCTAAATAGTCGGGTTGGGCAAAACTAAAATGCACTTCGACCAAATCTTGATGATTGCCAAGCATGACGTCTAAGCAGCTAACAATACTGGAGAGGACTTCATCGCAAAAAAAGCGCAGTAAGTTCCCCGTGGGATAACGCTCTTTCATCACCAGTGTAGGAGAGGTCGAGGAAAAATCGTACTCCAAATCCATCACACTGCCTGAAATGGGATGGTACTGCAGTCCTGTCTGTAAGGCTTCTACAACATTTTGACTGGACACCATGGCAAAACCGAGCATGCCTATGGAAATCAGCCCCTTGTCACGTCCAATTTCTAAGCCTAAATGTGCACATTGAGTGTCTTGCAGGGCGCGTGTCACCACTTTGCAAATATCTTGAAATGAAACAAAACCATTGCCTTGGACGATTTGATCAAGATCTTGAGAAATTCCCTGAAACCATGGTTGATAGGGGATCTGTTGTTCTTTGGCGTAATGAATCAGACCTGACAATAAGGCAGGCGGCACGTGCTGCAGCAAGTAGTTTGAAGTTGCTGACATAAGTCCGATTATCCCCCCATGCCATTGTCGCTTTGACCCTTATTTGCCGTGATGCAATTTTGTTTAATGGCGTTGATCAGCGTCATGACTGATTGTATAGATGAAAAGGAATACGATTGCAATGTATTTGGTGGGTTGGGATAAACAGGAAATTCATATTCAGCCAAAAGGGCTTGCCATGTTTGGTTATGGCAACTGGAAACATCGTGCCTATGAACAACGAACAGCTTTATTTGCCCGCAGTATTTGTATTCAAACCTTAGACAATGACTTATTAATTTTTTGCTGTCTGGATATGGGGTGTGTGACCTATGCCATGCGTCATTTAGCGATACAGCGTTTACAGCGTAAACTGGGGGAGCGTTTTCAGCCGCAGCGTTTGGTATTGATGGCAACGCATACTCATTCTGCACCTGGCGGTTGTGCACATGAAGCGTTGTACAATATGCCCACACCTGGTTTTGTGCCTGAACATTTAAATGCAGTGGTCGATGCGATTGTGGGCAGTGTGCTCAAAGCTTTGGCGACCCAGCAAAAACCGATATTTATATGAGCAATGGTCGTTTTGCAGAAGAAACGCCAGTGGCATGGAATCGCTCTTTAACAGCGTATAACCGTAATCCTGATGTATCTCGTAGAACGCTGGAACAGGCACATTTGGCCTTAGATCGTGATATGCAATTGCTTGGTTTTTATCGCGAAGGTAATTTACAGGCAGTTTTTTCTTTATTTGGGGTGCATGCTACCTGTTTAAGCAGTCGTTTAAGCGCTCATGATGGTGATAACAAAGGTTATGCCGCACTTTGTACCGAGCGTGCACTGCAACAACGTGGGGTCAAAAATCCTGTGGCAATTTTTGCCCAAGCCGCAGCGGGTGATGTTTCTCCACATTATCATGGCCCTGAGCAGTCACAGGTACGTGCTGCAATGCGCGATGAAAAAGAATACGAATATACACAGCAAAATGGTCGCTATCAAAGTGAATTGGCACTGAAAGCTTTGGCACATAGAGGTACGCCGTTAATGGGAGCTTTAGATGCTGTGTGCCATTATGTCGATTTAAGCAATATTGAAATTCCAGTTGAATTTGCGATGGGGCAAACAGATGCAAAAACCAGTGCAGCCTGTCATGGTGCAGCATTTTTTGCAGGAACACCTGTAGATGGTGCAGGTGTGGCACAACCGATTTTTAAAGGTATGCAATGGTTAGCGCAGCGAGTGAAAAAGAAAAAGTTGAGTAATCCTCAAGCCGCAGATTATACCTATTATCAACAGCTATATGCCTCACAAGGCCCCAAAGATATTGTGCTGGAATGTGGTTCTAAAACCATTTTTGGCAAGCCACTGAATCATTATCCTAAATTTTTAGACAAACTGATTGCAGAAATGAACAAGCAGGCCAGTGTAGGCACAATTGATCATAGCTTGTTGGTACCGAATGTAGTGCCATTACAATTAATTAAAATTGGCGACTTAACCTTGCTGTGCTGTCCTGGGGAAATTACTACTGTTGCAGCTAAGCGGCTCAAAGTAACCGTACAACAAGAATTGGAATCGACTCAAAAAGTATGGTTGGCTTCATATTGCAATGATTATATGGGCTATGTGACCACCTTCGAGGAATATCAACAACAAGCCTATGAAGGTGGTCACACTTTATATGGACAGTGGACTTTGGCAGCGTTGCAAACTAAATTTCAATATTTCGCAGAGCAATTGAATTTGCCTATTCCACAACGCGATACAGCATCGTTATTACCGCCCGCTGTACCTTTGGATGAATTAGAAAAAAGAACATATCGTGACAGTTTGAAAGCTAATGCGCTAAATGAATTGTAGTTTTTTTATACATTGTTCCATGTGAAACATATTCTAAATCATGTACTAGTCAGGAGGTTAATCTAAATCAATATGGATAGAGAGGTCATTTATCTCATCCATGTGTCTCTATTTTTTTAATGCGGTACTTTAAAAAGTAACGCAAAACAAACTGCAATAAAAATAAATGCCACGCAGAAAAAGGAAGGATTATGAAACAGCGTTGGAGTAACTGGTCTGGAAAGCAAACAGCCTATCCAGACTTTTTACAGCCGAAAAATGTAGATGAACTGAAAAAAATTGTGCGAAAGCACGACAAAATTAGAATGGTCGGAGCAGGGCATTCCTTTAGCCCCTTAGCCACAACCGATGATGTGATGGTGAATTTAGATCATATTCAGGGGGTGCATCAATTTAATGCACAAAAGCAGCAATGCACCTTACATGCAGGGACTCGGCTGTACAAACTGGGTGAATGTCTAGCTCCGATTCATCAGGCGCTGCAAAATCAGGGCGATATTGATCATCAGAGTTTGGCAGGTGTGGTTGCAACAGGAACACATGGCACAGGTGTGGATTTACCTTGTCTATCGGCTTTGGTGACTGATTTTGAACTGCTCACAGCAGAGGGTGAGGTGTTGCAATGTTCACCTGAACACAATGCTGAAATTTTTCAGGCAGGTCGGGTCGCGCTGGGCAGTTTTGGGGTGATGACCAAAATCACTTTACAAAACCGTTCGCGCTATAAACTCAAAGAGCAGCTACGTTTATGTGCCTTGAGTGATATTTATCAATATATAGACCGTTGGAAGCATCAACATCGGCATATTGAGTTTTGGGCATTTTTACACAGTGATCAGGTGATTTTAAAAACCTTAGATGAGAGCCGAGGATTGACGGATCCTCGTCCGCAACATTGGTTATCAGAAGACCGTTTATTAAATTTTTGTTCGGAAATAACCCGTGTTTTTCCACAGTTAAATCCGTATTTACAATCTTTGTTGGGCGTGTTTATCAAACCGAGTACTCATGTCGATTGGTCGAGTCAAATTTTCCCAACGCCACGCAATACCAAATTTAACGAAATGGAATACCAATTGCCTGCCGAGCAAGGTTTGGCGTGTTTAGAAGAATTATTGGCGGTTTTGAAACAACAGCGTGTCGCCATGTTTTTCCCAATCGAGTTTCGCTATGTCAAAGGCGATGATATTTGGCTGAGTCCTTTTTATGGACGGGATTCGGTGTCTATTTCAATCCACCAATTTTATAAACAAGATTGCCAACATATTTTTAAATGGGTCGAACCGATTTTACAAAAATATCAGGGACGTCCACATTGGGGCAAATTGCACAGTATGCAAGCGGATCAATTACGTGACTTATATCCAAAATGGGATGATTTTATGCAACTTCGTGAGCAGCTTGATCCACAGCAAAAATGGATTAATCCATATTTAAGACAAATTTTCACGATTCCAAGTTTGAGTGCAGCGTGATGTTCAATAAACAACTCAAGCAATCGCAAAATAAGAGCATTCAATTAGGGAGCGTGACATGCAAAGTGATTATTTTCAGCAACTCACCCACAGTTTGCAGCAACAGGGTACAGGAACACCGCAACTGATTGTGGATATGGCACGTTTTCAGCATAACTTGGATTATGTTGCAGACCATTTGCCTGCACGGTTGCAACCACGACTGGTGGTGAAATCGCTAGCGTGTTTGGAGATATTGCAACACGCAAGCCAAAGTCTGAATACGCAGCGTTTTATGTTGTTTCATCTGCCACATTTGTATGAAGTGATGCAGCACTTTCCACAAGCAGATGTACTGTTTGGCAAGCCAATGCCAATACGTGCGGTAGATGCTTTTTATCAGCAGGTGATGGCGTCTGCTGAGAATATCCAATTGCATTTACAATGGTTGGTTGATCAACCTGCACGTTTACAACAGTATTTACATTTGGCACAACAACGCCAGCTTTGTTTGAATATTAATCTTGAAATTGATATCGGTTTGCATCGTGGTGGGGCGCAAGATCATGCTGGATTTATGCAAATGCTGGAATTGATTCAGCAGCATCCACAACATTTAAAACTGTCAGGTTTGATGGGGTACGATGCGCATGTGGTGAAATTACCAAATGTATTTCATGCACAAGCCAAAGCCTATCAACACTCACAGCAGCAATATAGAAATTATAAACAACTGATTCAGCATCATTTTCCAAAGTTGTGGCAGGATGACTTGTGTTTTAACGGTGGTGGTAGCCTGACATTTATGCAGCATTGTCAGCACAGTGAATGTAATGATCTGGCTTTTGGTTCGATGTTGCTTAAACCCAGTGATTTTGATTTAAAAATCTTGTCAGATTTGCAATCGGCTTTGTGGATTGCAACACCTGTTTTAAAGGTATTGGCTGCGGTACTAGTGCCAGGCTTAGATCGTTTGCAGTCCTATTTGCCACAATCCAATCAAGCCGTTTTTGTTTATGGTGGCTATTGGATGGCAGATTATGTTTATCCTGAGAGCAGTCATCCACATGCTTTATACGGACGCAGTAGCAATCAAGAGTTGATTCAAGTACCCAAACAGCATCGCATCCAAATAGATGATTATGTATTTTTACGCCCGCAACAGAGTGAGGCGGTGTTGCCACAGTTTGAAGCGGTGTATGCCTATCAACATGGACAATTCACGCCGTGGGCAACCTTTAGGGAATAAAAACAGCTGAAATGCCGATTCTTTGGCTTTTTTAGTACACAAAGGTTTAAACCTGTACGCAAGCCGTGTAAAATTTAAGGCGCTTTTTATTTATACACCGTTTTTATCTTTTGAGGGTCTCCCTTAATCATAATCTCGCGGTGATATGCTCCATGGTACGGGGCATCACTCCTTAAGGATTTTTATCTATGCCTATTATCACTTTGCCAAATGGCGATCAAAAACAGTTTGATCAAGCCGTATCTGTGATGGAAGTTGCTCAAAGCATCGGTCCGGGTCTTGCCAAAAATACAGTTGCTGGACGTGTGAATGATCGTTTGGTCGATGCCTGCGATTTAATTACCGAAGACGCAACCCTACAAATTATTACGCCTAAAGATGAAGAAGGCGTAGAGATTATCCGTCACTCATGTGCGCACTTGGTGGGGCATGCGGTAAAACAGCTTTTTCCTGAAGCGAAAATGGTGATTGGCCCTGTCATTGAAGAAGGTTTCTACTATGACATCTGGATGCCTCGTCCATTTACGTTAGATGATTTGGCAGCAATCGAAGAGCGTATGAAAAAGCTCATCGACCAAGATTATGATGTTGTGAAAAAAATGACCCCGCGTGATGAAGTAATTGCAGAATTTACAGCGCGTGGCGAAGAATATAAATTACGTTTGATTGCAGACATGCCAAACGAAACCCAAATGGGCTTGTACTATCATCAAGACTATTTGGATATGTGTCGAGGTCCACACGTTCCAAACACTAAATTCTTAAAGTCGTTCAAACTCACCAAAATTTCAGGCGCTTATTGGCGCGGTGATGCGAAAAACGAACAGTTACAACGTATTTATGGTACGGCTTGGGCGGACAAAAAACAGCTCGCAGCGTATATCAAACGTATTGAAGAAGCAGAAAAGCGTGACCACCGTAAAATTGGTAAAGCTTTGGACTTGTTCCATATGCAAGAAGAAGCACCAGGCATGGTGTTCTGGCATCCAAATGGCTGGACGATTTACCAAGTACTTGAGCAGTACATGCGTAAAGTACAACAAGACAACGGTTACCTAGAAATTCGTACCCCGCAAGTGGTCGATTTCACGCTATGGGAAAAATCAGGACATGCTGCCAACTACGCAGACAATATGTTCACTACCCATTCTGAAAACCGTAACTATGCAGTAAAACCAATGAACTGCCCATGTCACGTACAAGTCTTTAACCAAGGGCTAAAGTCGTATCGTGATTTGCCAATTCGTCTGGCAGAATTTGGTTCATGTCACCGTAACGAGCCATCAGGTTCACTGCACGGCATTATGCGCGTACGTGGCTTTACTCAAGACGATGCCCACATTTTCTGTACCAAAGAACAAATTGGGCCAGAAGTTGCAGACTTCATCAAACTGACTTTAGATGTTTATAAAGATTTCGGTTTTGAAGAGGTGCAAATGAAACTGTCTACACGTCCTGAAAAACGTGTGGGAGATGATGCACTTTGGGATATGGCAGAAAAATCTTTGGCAGATGCTTTGGATGCTGCAGGTCTGGAATGGGAGTTACAACCGGGTGAAGGTGCGTTCTACGGTCCGAAAATTGAATTCTCACTGAAAGACTGCTTAGGTCGTGTGTGGCAATGTGGTACAATTCAGTGTGACTTTAACTTGCCTGAGCGTTTAGAGGCATCTTATGTCACTGAAGACAATGATCGTGATCAGCCTGTAATGTTGCACCGCGCAATTCTTGGCAGCTTTGAACGATTTATTGGTATACTTATTGAGCACTATGCAGGCTTTATGCCACCATGGTTAGCGCCAGTGCAAGCTTGTGTCATGAATATTACCGATTCACAAGCTGCTGCAAGTGAACAGGTCGTCGCAAAACTTAAAGAAAACGGTATTCGTGCTATTTCTGACTTGAGAAATGAGAAAATCGGCTTTAAGATTCGTGAGCGTACATTAGAGCGTATTCCATACTTACTGGTACTTGGGGACCGTGAAGTGGAAGAAGGAACGGTAAACGTCCGTACTCGCTCAGGAACAAATTTGGGTACTATGTCAATTGATGCTTTCATTGACCTAGTGAAAACAGCCGTCGCAGAACGCGGCCGGTATATTGTGGAGTAACAGCGATTAAACAGCCTGACCGTAATCAACAGGGCGGAAAATCTAACCGTCCTGCTTTGAATGATGAAATTCGTGCAAAAGAAGTCCGTCTTGTAGACGAAAATGGTGAGCAAAAAGGTATTGTAAGCTTGGCTGATGCATTACGCGCAGCAGAAAGCGTTGACCTTGACTTGGTGGAAATTGTGGCAAATGCCGAACCACCGGTGTGCAAAATCATGGACTTTAACAAGCATTTGTTTGATCTAAAGCAAAAGCAGAAAGAAGCGAAGAAAAAACAGCATCAAGTACAGGTGAAAGAAATCAAGCTCCGCCCTGCGACTGATGTTGGTGATTACAACGTAAAATTACGTGCAATTATCAAATTCCTTGAAGAAGGGAACAAGGTAAAAATCACTTTACGCTTCCGTGGTCGTGAAATGGCTCACCAACAGTTAGGTTTGGCTCAATTGCAAAAAGTTGAAGCAGATGTAATTGAATATGGTGTAGTTGAACAAGCACCAAAAATGGAAGGTCGTCAAATGGGTATGTTGCTTGGTCCTAAAAAGAAAAAGTAATCCCATCTTGAACAAAAGAAGCACTGCACCTTGGCGGTGCTTTTTTTTGCGTGATGAAAGTGAGCATCTATGTTTCATGTTTATGAGATATGCCATTCGATAAAAAAACTCTACGCAGCGACACGCAACAAACGCTTAAAAACATGCTATAACTAAAACCGCAGTAGAAGAATGCTGGTCAAAAAGCAAAAAAAGTAATGAAGGATAAAACATGATTGATTTATATTATTGGGGTACGCCCAACGGTCATAAAATTACAATTGCATTAGAAGAAATGGGCTTGGAATATCAAATTTTCCCCATCAATATTTCAGAAGATGATCAATTTCAGCCAGATTTTTTAAAAATTTCGCCCAATAATAAAATTCCTGCAATTGTCGATCAGAACGGCCCACGTGGTGAGCCAATCTCTGTGTTTGAGTCGGGTGCAATTTTGCAATATCTTGGGCGAAAAACAGGCATGTTCTACCCTAACGATGAGCAAGAACGTGTGGAAGTTGAGCAGTGGCTCATGTGGCAAATGGGTGGTTTTGGTCCAATGTTAGGACAGAATCATCATTTTAGCCGTTATGCACCAGAGAAAATTCCTTATGCGATTGAACGCTATATCAATGAATCCAAGCGTTTGTATGGTGTGTTAAATAAGCAGTTGATGGGGCAAAAATACGTGGCAGGTGAGTATTCAATTGCTGATATGGCTATTTTGCCGTGGGCGTTACGTCATGACTGGCAAAATATTTCGTTGGAAGATTATCCTTATGTACAAGACTATATTACACGTCTGACTGCGCGCCCTGCGGTGCAGAAAGCACTCGCGATTCAAGTTTAAATCTACTTTTATGCTAAGATGCCAGCCACCTGATACCTCACTTTTTCAGGTGGTTTTTTTATTGGATGGGTTATGCAAGAATTTTTTTTAAACTTTACCAAGATTGTTGAAAAAAATGCCAAAGTGTATTGGAGCATTATTTTAGGCATTGTGTCTTGCTTGATCTTATTTGTGGTTGAAGCATTTCATGTGCAGAATATGATCGCGGCTTTAAATAGCACAGATCAGCAGGTTTTACGTGCTGCCATTGAGCCTATTACCCAGCGTTATACATGGGCACGTGCGGCACTTATTTTACTCAGTATTGTTTGGGCGAACTGGGAATATCGTAAAACCAAACGGGCTTTAGGGCTTTAAAATAGTCTATGCTTTGGACGCTATTTGGTTTATTTTTATCTGCATTTGGTGCGGCCACTTTATTGCCTTTACAGTCCGAAGCCGTGTTGTTGGGGCTGTTATATGAAGGCAGTTATGCCCCCATTTGGCTGATTAGCATTGCCAGTCTAGGTAATATTTTAGGTTCTTGTGTGAACTGGTATTTGGGACTCAAGATCGAACATTATAAAGATAAAAAGTGGTTTCCTGTTTCGGCTACACAATTAGAAAAAGCACAGCACACCTACGCCAAATATGGGTTTTGGTCTTTACTGCTCAGTTGGGTGCCGATTATTGGTGATCCAATTACGCTGATTGCAGGTTTAATGAAAGAACATTTTGCCCGTTTTGTGTTGATGGTGAGTCTAGCCAAAATCGGGCGTTATCTGTTTATTTATTTTGTTTATACATGGGTTTAAGCCAACCACCGCTTTACTGTCCCCATGTACACTTATGACTGTTCTTGTGTACCACACGTGTTTAAATCAAAATAAATTTCATCTTTTAATTTTGACTTTTTATACAGCCAAAATTGACGCGGTACATCTACTTGAGCAGCTTTCACTGCAGCTAAAACTTGTTGATCAAGCGCGTATTGTCCCGAACCTTGTGTCAATTTCACACGTTTCACTTCGCCATGCTTATTCACTTTGAGTTGAAACTTTAACTTGCGTGAGTGATTTTTTAAATCTTCCGCACTTAGGTTTAATTGTGGTTGATGACGATACTTAAATTGAACTTTTTGCTGTTGTTGCTGTGCTAACCATTGTTTAGATTGAAAATCAAACTGGCAATCTTCGTGCTGGTTATCCTGAAATCTTAAATTAAAGCTTTGAAAACCAATGGTCGGTACGGCAGTATCTTCTACATAGGTCGGTTGAATTTCAGCAGTGCGAACCGCTTGTAATAAGGCATCATCTAATTTTTTCAGCCCTGTACTTTCTTGAATAGTGGCTTGACTGATTTTGCCGGTTTCATCTGCATAAATACGCACAATTGCAGCTCGGTTTTGTTGATTTAAATCTTCATTTTTATATTTGGGTTGTGGAAACTTGCGCCATGCTAAGCGTGTGGTGAGATGAGCAGGCAAGGCAGCACTTTTTTGTACTTCGAGTGTGGCTTTTGGTGTCGATTTCTGCTGCGGTGGTTTTGCAAAAAGATGCGTCGCACTGAGTCCAAGCAATAGAGTTATATATAAAGATGTTTTCATCATATTACGGTCTTTTTTATCTCACACAAGACGAGGCGAAGTATTGATGGAATTGTGAATAATCGCAAGGGTAATCCGCAACTTATTGCAAGTTTTTAGGGTGTTGATCTGCACAATTTTTGACAGAGCTTTAGCTTTATTTTGAATTGTAGTGGGTGTTCACAATTCCAGTATTTTTTCCTGAGTTGAATTACGGCAAATGAGTGAGGTAATGATCATTTTTTATTTAGCCAATATGCTTTTGTTTTAAGCAAAGATGCTTTAGAATACTCGCTCCCTTACCTGCAGGTCGTTTTTGCAATGGTGCAGACGTGCCGAACAGGTGTTTAAAGAGGTTGTTATGGCTAAGTTAAAAACTCGCCGTGGTGCAGCTAAACGTTTCAAAGCGACTGCTAACGGTTTCAAGCGTAAACAAGCGTTCAAACGCCACATTTTGACCAAAAAATCTGCTAAACGTATCCGTCAATTGCGCGGCTGTGTAATGGTTCACGTGAGTGACGTTGCTGCTGTTCGTGCTATGTGCCCATACATCTAAGGAGATTATAAATGGCTCGTGTAAAACGTGGTGTACAGGCTCATCGCCGTCATAAAAAAATTCTTGCTCGTGCTAAAGGTTACTATGGTGCTCGTTCACGCGTATATCGCGTAGCGTTCCAAGCGGTAATCAAAGCAGGTCAATACGCTTACCGTGACCGTCGTCAAAAGAAACGTCAATTCCGTGCTTTATGGATTGCGCGTATCAATGCGGGCGCTCGTCAAAATGGTTTATCGTACAGCCGTATGATCGCTGGCTTGAAAAAAGCACAAGTGATTATCGACCGTCGCGTACTTGCTGACATCGCTATGCATGACGCAGTTGCATTTGCTGCTTTAGCTACAAAAGCTAAAGATGCATTAGCTGCATAAGTCTTTATGACTTAAAAGAAAGACCGCATTTGCGGTCTTTTTTTATGCCTGAAATTTAGGGTCTCTGCCAAGTTTCATAACTCAATCTGAGAAATTTTTAGCCACAGCCTGAGCAAAAACAAGCACTGCTTTGTTTGCAGCGGAAGGCGCAGCGAAGGACAAGCATATTTTTTGCTGTTATTGCGTTATGTGCCGGTCATTTAGAATGACTAAATTTCCTGTCCCATGCCTTATATCAGCTAAAAAATATGCGTTGTCGCAAACATAGACGAATTGTCAACAGCCCCTAAGCTTATAAACCAAAATAATAGGCAGCTGCACAAATAACCACAGTCATTAAAATCAGTTTAATCACGGCAGATGTACCCACTTTATGCGTAGCTGCAGGTGTTGGTATTTGTGGTGAAGCGATGTTTTGTACTTGGCTAGGCGTTGATTCAAAAGGATCAGGTGTTTGCACTGGCGTGAGCTGTGCGGTCTGATAATGGTTCGCAACCTTGGTGATAAATTTGGCGTGTAAATCTTCAAGTTTCTGAGAAAAATGACGTAAATTGAGTTGTTCGCTTGGTTCAAGTTCTGTGCCATCGGCATGATAATGATGCTGGATTTTATTCTGAATGTGTTGATCCAGTGCATCTAAACGATACAGCATCTGATGTGCATAGGCAGCAGGGTAGTCTGCGGGAATTAACGCCAAAGTTGGGTACATGCTTTCAGTTGCGTTTTGAGTAAGATCTACACCGAAATAAGGTTTAGCGCTTTGCTCTGGTTCAACAAACTCTGTAGCACAAGGATTTAAAAATAACTCGGAGCGAATAAAGCGATCAATTTCATCCCAGTTTGGAGAGGCAAAATCTGTATCGAGCTGTCTGGCAAGTTTGTGATTTAATTGATAACGCCACATGACTTCTTGACGTAGCTCGCTCTGTTGGGAAACAGGCGCCATATAATCTTGTTCTGCGGTATACCATTCTGCAAGCTCTTTTCCGAAAATCCAAGCAGATTTGTGCTGTGCCTCGTGACTCACAATAAAGTGTGCAAAAGGCAATAACTCTACATTTGGATTGGGGTTTTTTTCATCATTTAAAATACTTGCCTGATGTAGGCTTAAACGTCGCACACCTTGTTGTTTAAGATGCTCTAACCAGATTTGAAAGTGTTGTGCCAGTAAATGTTGTGACAATAAATCACGAAACTGAATTTGATGCTGGTTAAACACTTGATGCTTGAGCCAATGATTAAAACTTAAATCTTGAGCCAAATATTCATTGCCATAAGTCACAAGGGCAAGTTGCTGTTTCCAAATCTGATCGAGCGCCATAATGTTGAGATCTCGTGGTGATTGGCTTTATCTTATACTTTTTGTATTTCAAGATGCTAATCTAATTTTCATTACATCGAAGCTTCATCAAAGCGACTAAAAACTGTTAGAATACGGGGTTTTTAAATTATTTCTAAATTGTTGCTTTTGAGAGTTACTATGTCACTGGAAGCCCTGACCAATGAAGCGCTCGCTGCAATTGCAGCAGCAGAGGACCTTGCTACACTCGACCAGGTGCGAGTGCAATTTACGGGGAAAAAAAGCCAGCTTGCGGAACAATCCAAAGCACTGGGTAAAATGGACCCTGAACAGCGTAAAGAATTTGGTGCACAAATTCATGCTGTGCGTGAAGCAATCAATGCGGCATTAACTGCGCGTCAAACTGAATTACAACAAGCGGCTTTGGCACAAAAACTGGCGAATGAAACCGTTGATATTACTTTGCCAGGTCGTGGTCAAAGCATCGGCAGTATTCACCCAGTTACGCAGGTACAGGAACGTATTTGCCAATTCTTTACCAAAGCAGGTTTTACCGTGGCAACGGGCCCAGAAGTTGAAGATGACTATCACAACTTTGAAGCGTTGAATATTCCAGGACATCACCCTGCGCGTGCCATGCACGATACTTTCTATTTTGATGTGAATCATTTATTGCGTACCCACACGTCGGGCGTACAAATTCGCACCATGGAAAATCAACAGCCGCCTATTCGTATTGTTTGTCCAGGTCGTGTGTATCGCTGTGACTCAGACCAAACACACTCACCGATGTTCCATCAAATTGAAGGCTTATACGTCGCAGAAAATACCAGTTTTGCAGAACTCAAAGGTTTGTTGATTAACTTATTAAATGAATTCTTTGAAAAAGACTTAAAAGTACGTTTCCGCCCATCTTATTTCCCATTCACAGAGCCAAGTGCTGAAGTGGATATTATGGATGAACGTGGTCGCTGGTTGGAAGTTTTGGGCTGCGGCATGGTGCATCCAAACGTGTTACGCGCTTCAGGCATCGACCCAGAAAAATATAAAGGTTTTGCCTTCGGTTTAGGGGTAGAGCGTTTTGCGATGTTGCGTTATGGCATCAATGACTTGCGTATGTTCTACCAAAATGATGTGCGTTTCTTGCGCCAGTTTGCTTAAAACTTTTTAAACAACCTTTCCTAAAATTAGGAGAGGGAAAAGAGATTATTTTTAAATTTTAAAAATCCCCCTAAATCCCCCTTTGTAAAAGGGGGACTTACGCGAAATAAATAGAAGTGTGGGAATTCCCCTCTTTGTTAAAGAGGGGTTAGGGGAGATTCAGGAAATGAATGTATGAAAATTAGCGAAAATTGGCTACGCACGTGGGTTAACCCAGCCATTGACAGCGATACTTTATCGAATCAACTCACGATGCTGGGTCTAGAAGTTGATGATATGTCACCAGCAGCAAAGCCATTTACAGGCGTTGTGGTGGGTGAAGTCTTAACGGTTGAACAGCATCCAGATGCAGATCGTTTACGTGTGACTACGGTAAATATTGGTTCAGGTGAGCCGTTGCAGATTGTGTGTGGTGCGCCAAACGTGCGTGTAGGTATGAAAGCACCTGTGGCAACCATTGGTGCGGTATTGCCAGGCGACTTTAAAATCAAAAAAGGCAAACTGCGTGGTGTGGAATCACAAGGGATGCTCTGCGGCGCATCAGAAATTGACCTTGAAGATAAACTTGATGGTTTATTGGAACTGCCTGCAGATGCACCTGTAGGTGTGAATGTACGTGAATATCTTGATCTAGATGACCATGTCATTGATATCAGTATTACTCCAAACCGTGGTGATTGTTTCAGTATTCGTGGTATTGCCCGTGAAATTGGGGTGATTAACCAATTGCCAGTGAATACACCTGACATTCAGGCAGTAGCGGCAACTATTCAGGATGAAAAAACTGTACAAAGTTTGACGGAAGGCTGCCCACGTTATTTAGGTCGTGTGATTAAAAATGTAAATACCAAAGCCGCTACACCTGAGTGGATGGAGCGCGCGTTGGCACGTTCAGGTATCCGTCAGCACAGTATTTTGGTTGATATTACCAACTATGTCTTGATTGAATTGGGTCAGCCAATGCACGCTTTTGATGGTGCTAAAATTCAAGGTGGCATTCAAGTTCGTCAAGCGACTGCAGCAGAAAAATTGGTGCTGTTAAACGAGCAAGAAGTTGAGCTGCAAGATGATGTGATGGTGATTGCCGATGACGCAAAAGTATTGGCGATGGCGGGCATCATGGGTGGTTTATCTTCTGCGGTAAGTGATGAAACCACAGAAATTTTCCTTGAATCCGCTTTCTTTGCACCATTGCATATCGCAGGTCGTGCACGTCGTTATGGTTTGCATACCGATGCCTCACAGCGTTATGAACGTGGTGTCGATTTTGAATTGCCATTATTGGCGATGAACCGTGCATCACAACTGATTGCAGAATTTGCTGGCGGCGAATTTGGTCCAATTACAGTGGCAGAACAAGCAGCACAATTGCCAACACGTGAAGCAATTGCGTTAAATCAAGCGCAAGTCGATCAGCTCTTGGGTTATCACGTTGATGCTACATTTATTGCCGATGCTTTAACTCGTTTAGGCTGCGAAGTTACTGTTCAAGCTGAAGGTCAGTGGAGCGTTGTACCACCATCACATCGTTTTGATATGGCAATTTACCAAGACTTAATTGAAGAAGTTGCTCGTATTCACGGTTATGACAACATTCAAATCAGTTTGCCTGTGATTGATGTGCAATTAGCAAAATACCAAGATCAGTTTGAAGTTGCGCAATTACGTCAAACCGCAGTGACTTTAGGTTATCAAGAAGCAATTAGTTTTAGCTTTGCCGATGCAAAATTGGAAAAACAATTAAACCCTGCAGTGAATCCGTTGGCATTGGCGAATCCAATTTCAAGCGATTTGGCAGTAATGCGCTCAACGTTGTTATCCAGCTTAATTCCATGCGTTCAGTACAACGTGAATCGTCAACAAAACCGTGTGCGTTTCTTTGAGTTGGGTTTACGTTTTGATTATCAACATGCAGCAAGCATTCATGACTTGAAGCAAATTCCAACTTTGGCATTGATTGCGGTGGGTGCTAAACATGCAGAATCTTGGCATGCTAAAGCTCAGCCTATGGATTTCTTCGATTTTAAAGGCGATATTGAAGAAATTTTAGCTGCAGGTCGTGTGCAGGTAGAGTATGTTCGTTCAGAGCGTACTTGGTTGCATCCTGGACAATCTGCTGAAATTTTGGTAGATGGTCAGTCTATTGGTTACTTTGGTCGTTTACATCCATCTTTAGAAGATGAGCTGGATTTAGGCACGGCTTGGGTAGCAGAACTCGATCAAACAGCAGTTTTGCAAACTTATGTATCTAATTTTACAGAATTATCACGTTTTCCATCGGTTAGACGTGATATTGCGCTTTTAATTAGTGATAAGATAAATGTAAGCGAAATTCAGCAACTTATTGAAAAAACGGGTGGAGCGCTGTTAGACTCAACTTGGTTATTCGATGTGTATACTGGACAAGGTGTTGAACAAGGCAAGCGTTCTTTGGCTTTTGCTCTGTTATGGCAACATCCAACACGTACACTTGAAGATGCTGAAATTAAATCTGGTATGGATAACATTCTGCAAGTGTTGGAAAACACTTACCAAGCGACATTGAGGGCTTCATGACAGCATTAACAAAAGCAGAAATGGCTGATCATTTAAGTGAGCTCACGAGTTTAAACCGCCGTGAAGCGAAACAAATGGTCGAGTTATTTTTTGATGAGATCAGCCAAGCACTGATCTCTGGCGAGCAAGTTAAACTTTCAGGGTTTGGGAACTTCGAGTTACGTGATAAACGTCAACGACCTGGTCGTAACCCGAAAACAGGCGAAGAAATTCCAATTTCAGCCCGCCGTGTAGTCACATTCCGCGCAGGGCAGAAATTCCGCCAGCGTGTGGGAAATGAGCAGATCGATTGATCTGCTTTTTTTTATGCTTTTTAAAAGAGATTTTAGAAAGACGCTGTGATTTAGCAAGACATAGTGATTGATCTTGCAATTGAGAGACTTGAATCAAACTATGGATATGAATGAAAACACTGTAGAGCTGAACAAGACGCTACCTAAGAATTGAGCGTGGAGATGAGAAACCAAAAGGTTATATCGAAATAAATGCCGAATGGGGTTAAGTGTTTTGGTTAAATGCTTTTATATGCTGAATCATCTACTTGAAAAAGATGGATTGAGCGATTTGGAGATATTGTGCTGAGTAAAATAAATTTTAGACAAAATATTCAGAAATAAAAAAGAGAGCCATCGGCTCTCTTTTTGTACTGCATAATCGTATCGATTATTGAGCAGCAGCTTCAGAAGCAGCAGCAGCAGCGTCTACAGCAGCATCAGCAGCGTCAGTTGCAGCAGCAGCAGCAGTGTCAGCAGCATCAGTAGCAGCGTCTACAGCAGCTTCAGCGCCAGAAGCAACTTCTACAGCAGCAGCGTCAGCAGCAGCTTCAGCTTCAGATGCAGCTACAACAGCTTCAGATGCAGCAGCGTTAGCGTCAGCAGCAGCTTCTTCAGTTTTTTTAGCACAACCAACGAAAGCTAAAGTAGTAGCAACTGCAGCAGCAATAGCGATTTTTTTGAATAACATGGCATCACTCTCTAAAATATGAGATTAAAAAAAACCGACGTTAGTCTGTTGTATGCTTTTATTATTCCTAAATTTTGTTAGGCACTAACAACGCAGGCGCAGTCTAACTGGTCTGCGAATATGCTATCACTGCGCTTTTTGAATTGCTACTAGGTTGATTGAAAAAAAGGCAAAAAAACGCGAAAAATACGTGCTTTTTTAACAGAAAATAACAATTAATTTGGCATTTTAGATTGGAGAGTTGCACGGTAACTGGCTAAAAACTAAAAGGTTTTTACTAAATATTTTTTTATAATCATTTACTTAAAAATAAGTTTACATATACCGCGTGCAATTGTGTCTTTATGTAAATTTTGTCAACCAAATAAAAAAGCCATCGTTTTAAGATGACTTTTTTAGGTGTTCTAATATTTATAGCCGTTTAATTGGCTGCTTTACGTTTCATTTGATCAAAGAAGTCGTCATTAGTTTTGGTTTCTTTCATGCGATCAAGCAAGAATTCCATTGCTGCCAATTCATCTTGAGTGTGTAACAATTTACGCAAAATCCAAACTTTACGCAAATTATCTTCACTCATTAAGCGCTCTTCACGACGTGTACCTGATTTTTTGATGTTCATGGCAGGGAAAACACGTTTTTCTGCAATACGACGGTCTAAGGTAATCTCTTGGTTGCCTGTACCTTTAAACTCTTCGTAAATCACTTCATCCATTTTACTGCCAGTTTCAATCAGTGCAGTCGAAATAATGGTGAGTGAACCACCTTCTTCAATATTACGTGCAGCACCAAAGAAGCGTTTTGGACGTTCTAAAGCGTGCGCATCAACACCACCTGTTAAAACCTTGCCTGAAGAAGGTACGACAGTGTTGTAGGCGCGTGCCAAACGGGTAATCGAATCCAGTAAAATCACCACGTCTTTTTTATGTTCAACTAAACGCTTGGCTTTTTCAATGACCATTTCTGCAACTTGAACGTGACGAGCAGGTGACTCATCAAATGTTGATGCAATCACTTCACCGCGCACGGTGCGTTCCATTTCAGTCACTTCTTCAGGGCGTTCATCAATGAGAAGTACAATCAAGAACACTTCTGGGTTGTTACGAACAATCGACTGAGCGATGTTTTGTAGCAACATGGTTTTACCCGCTTTAGGCGGAGCCACAATAATTGAACGCTGACCTTTACCAATTGGCGCAACCAAATCTACCACACGTGCAGTTAAGTCTTCAGTTGTTCCATTACCTAACTCCATCACCAACTGTTCTGTTGGGAAAAGCGGGGTTAAGTTTTCAAATAAGATTTTATTACGTGAATTTTCAGGGGTGTCATAGTTAATTTGATTGACTTTGAGCAAAGCAAAATAACGTTCGCCTTCTTTTGGTGGACGAATCGTACCTGTAATGGTGTCACCCGTGCGCAGGTTAAAGCGACGAATTTGCGAAGGGCTGACATAAATATCATCTGGGCCAGCAAGGTATGAACCTGCAGCTGAGCGTAAGAAACCAAAACCATCAGAGAGAATTTCTAGAACGCCATCACCAAAAATCTCTTCACCATTCATGGCATGGCGCTTTAAGATGGCAAAAATAATGTCTTGCTTGCGGTTACGCGCCATTCCTTCAAGGCCCATAAACTCGGCAATCTTGATGAGTTCGCCAATCGGTTTTTTCTTGAGTTCGGTTAAATTCATAGAGGTTCTGATAGAATTAAAATTCTGGGGTACAGGTTAGAGAGGGAGCAACATTTAGCCGCATTCATACAATAAAATGAAAGCAATTGTATTTGCACAATAACGATTCAGAGCACTGATTCATTGTTTGATTGAAAAATGTGAAAAACAATTTCTGTTGCCGAGCGGCATTTTTGTGTTGTGTCTTTTCAGAAAGAGGATGAAAGATCCTGCGTTTCCTGAGCATGCAATATAAGAGAGAAACGTCTACTTGTCAATTTGTAGGCAAAAAAAATACGCCAATGCGTGGCGTATTTTTTTCATCATCTCTATAAATAGACGATGGATCCATCGACTTAGATATTTTCGTCAATAAATGCAGTCAATTTAGATTTAGGTGCTGCACCGACTTGCTGTGCAACCACTTCACCATTTTTGAACATCAATAATGCTGGAATATTGCGGATGTTGTAGTTCACTGCAGTTTGTTCGCAAGAAGTTACATCAACTTTTACAATTTTAACTTTGCCTTGGTATTCGTCTGCAAGTACTTCAAGTACAGGTGCAATTGCTTTACATGGCGCACACCAGCCAGCCCAGAAGTCAACCAATACAGGAGTATCTGATTGAAGAACATCTGCTTCGAAGTTTGCATCAGTGGTGTTTACGATGTTGCCAGACATGGATTACGCTCCAAATAATTTTTAAGATAGCTTTAGTTAGTATTACATAGCCATCTTGAACAAAGTAGGGGAATCTGTGGATTTTCCATTCAAAATACAAATTTGTCTAATTGATCGTGACGATAACGCTAAACGAAAATGCTAATTCTGTAACACAATTGTCATATATGCAGAAAATTTAAATAGTCGTCAAATTGTGCTGATAAATGGCTTTTAAATTAGGTGTATGTGAATTACTCTAGGCACAATTCTATCTAGGTTTGTTTGAAGAATGTCTGATTTTTTAATTGATGAAGAGTTACTCGCAGCCATCGATATGGGGTCGAATAGTTTTCACTTGGCAATTGCACGGGTGGATCATGGTGAAGTAAAAAAAGTGGCATCAATGTCAGAAAAAGTACAGTTGGCCGCAGGTTTAGATGAAAATAAGAATTTGACCGAAGCTGCTCAACAACGTGGTTTGGCATGTTTGGCGCGTTTTGTAGGACGTTTAACTGCGGTGCAGTCAAATCGTTTGCGTATTGTGGCAACCAACGCATTGCGTCAGGCCAAAAATGGACATGAATTTATTCAAAAAGCCGCAGAAATTTTGCCTAAACCTATTGAAATTATTGCAGGGCGTGAAGAAGCCCGTTTAATTTATTTAGGCGTATCGCACACGATGGCAAATAGTGGTCGTCGTTTGGTAATTGACATTGGCGGTGGTTCGACAGAGTTGATTATTGGCGAAGAATTTGAGCCAATTCATACCGAATCTTTACAAATGGGCTGTGTGGCCTATACCAAAGCCTATTTTGCCGATGGTGAAATTAGCAAGAGCAGTTTTGAAAAAGCAGTGGTTGCAGCGCGTAAAGAACTGTATTCGATTGCCAATACTTATAAAGAAGCAGGTTGGGATACCGTTGCAGGTTCGAGCGGTACCATTAAAGCCTGTCGTCAAATTACGGTAAATATGGGCTGGAGCAATGAGCAGGAAAATCTGACTCGTGAAGGTTTAGAAAAACTCAAAGACCGTTTGCTCAAGTTTAAACACGTATCAGAAATGGAATTTGATGGTCTAAAAGAAGACCGTCGAGCAGTTTTGCCAGCAGGTTTGGCAATTTTATATGCGGTATTTGATGTATTAGATATCGATAAACTGGTGTATTCCGATGGGGCTTTGCGTGAAGGCGTAATGTATGACTTGTTGGGACGTTTCCAGCATGAAGACATTCGTGATCGCAGTGTACAGGCCTTGATGGGGCGTTATAATTCAGACCCTAAACAAGCGGGTCGGGTAGTAAAAACTGCACAGCATTTGTTTGATAGTGTTGCTGAAGCTTTAAAATTAAATAATGAAGATAGTGATTTATTGCGTCGTGCGGCATACTTGCATGAAATTGGTTTAGCCATCAGTCATAGCAGTTACCATCGTCATGGTGCATATTTATTGCAACATTCGGACATTCCGGGTTTCTCGCAAATTGACCAAAACTACCTCTCACATTTGGTTTCCAACCATCGCAGAAAATTGCGTCAAGACGCGAAAACAGAAGCGCTGAAAGCCGGCGGCAATAAAATTGTCTATTTAAGTTTGCTGCTGCGCCTTGCAGTTTTGGTCAACGCAAGTCGTAGCGATGCGATGCTTCCTGCCATTGAATTAAGCATCCGCAATGCGCAACAATGGCAGCTCAGCGTGTCGGGTGATGCCAAACAATGGCCATTGCTTGTCGCTGAATTGCACGATGAACAAGTGCAATTCAAGAATTGGGACATTGAATTGAATATTCAGTCGGAACAATTTGTCGATTAAGATTTGGTTAATTTAGGGATAACAGTCGACTTATGAAAAAAGCTGCTCAATCTAAAGCATGGAAAACCGTGCAAATTGCACGTCATCCTGAACGTCCGCAATTTCTAGACTATGTGGGTGAAATTTTCACTGAATTTGATGCCTTACATGGCGATCGTTTATTTGGTGATGATGGTGCAATGATCGGTGGATTGGCACGCTTTGATGGTCAGCCTGTCATGGTGATAGGTCAACATCGTGGTCGCAGTACCCGCGAAAAATTACAACACAACTTCGGGATGTGTAATCCAGAAGGCTACCGTAAGGCACAGCGTCTTATGGATATGGCAGAGCGTTTTAATCTGCCAGTTTTCACTTTTGTTGATACCATGGGTGCATACCCAGGTGTAGGTGCAGAGGAACGTGGTCAGGCAGAAGCGATTGCGACCAGCTTGGCACAACTGTCGAACTTAAAAGTACCTGTAATTGCTACAGTATTGGGCGAAGGTGGTTCAGGCGGTGCGTTGGGTATTGGTGTGGCTGACCGTGTGGTGATGTTGTCACACAGTATTTACTCTGTTATTTCGCCAGAAGGCTGTGCGTCTATTCTGTGGAAAACTGCAGAAAAAGCCGAAAAAGCCAGTGAAGCATTGGCATTGACTGCAGAAAAACTGCAAAAGATTGGTATTGTAGAATACGTGGTTGATGAAGGTGAGGGTGCGCATTTAAACCCTGAACAAGTCATGCACAGTCTGAAAAATGTGTTAAAAGAAGCTTTGGATGAATTGCAAGCGATGGATGCAACACAACGATGCGAAGAACGTTACCAGCGTTTAATGAAGTTTGGCAGCGACAATTTAGGTCTAGCGTCTTAAGCCAATTACAGGCTTTTTCTGCACAGACAAAATTTTTAATCGGATGTAGTGGCGGCATGGATTCCATGCTGCTACTGCATCTTTTGTCGTTTTTGTGCCCTGAAAAAGTACGCGCGATTTATATTGATCACCAATTGCAAAGTCCAAGCGCAGCGTGGGGCACATTGGTGCAAGCCACCTGCCAAAATTTAAATGTGCCGTGTGTGCTGCAAAAAGTCAGTGTGTCTGAGGGTAATTTAGAAAATCAGGCACGTCAGGCGCGTTATCAGGCCTATATGCAGCACTTAGATAGCAACGAAGTTCTAGTATTGGCGCATCATCAGCAAGATCAGGCAGAAACCGTATTGCTGCGTTTGTTTTCAGGCGCAGGTGTGCAAGGACTTGCTGCCATGCAAGCTGTCGATGTGCGTGATGACATCAGTATTTGGCGTCCGTTATTGGATATTTCGCGTGAGCAGATTTGCCAATGGAGTGCTGAATTAAAGCTCGATTATGTGCAAGACCCAAGCAATCAGGATGTGCATTATGACCGAGCTTGGGCAAGAGAAATATTGTGGCCTGTCGTGCAACAGCGTTTTCCTAAAATGCAGCAAGCTGTGACGCGTACTGCAAACTTGATGCAAGATACTGAAAACATTTTGGCAGAAGTTTTGGCGCAGGATTTAGCTGCATGTGGCACAGACTCGCAGTTGAATTTAATTCAGTTACAACAATTGTCTTTGTCACGGCAACGTCAGCTATTATCGGCATGGATGAAAGGACAAGCGCAATATCGTCCAAGTTTTGATATGGTCGAGCGTTTGCAGCGAGAAGTGATTCAGGCCAAAGCTGATGCGCAAGCGGCGTTACATTGTCAGGATTATTATTATCTGCGTTATCAGCAACAATTATTTCGTTTGCCGAAAGCGGAGTATTTAGCTGCAGAACATTTTGAGGCAGAAGAACAAGTGTTATGTTTGCAGGCAGATCAGACTTTTCAAGTGTGGTCTGGCTGTTATCAACTGCAACAAGCCAAAGTCGGTTTATCTGCAACTTTGCTGAATCGTCCGTTAACTTTACGGCCACGTTTGGGTGGTGAAAAAATTCATTTGTATGGTCGGGTGGGCACATGGCCACTGAAAAAAGCCATTCAGGAAGCACAAATTTTTCCGTGGACGCGTCATACAATTCAAATATTAAGCCTAGATAATGTTATGCTAGGCGTTTTTAGCCCCAAAGGCTTTTGGCTTGCACAGTCGGACTATTGTGTCGCAGATGGATGGCAACCGAATTTAGTCTCTTAACGACAAAGAACTCAACGAAGAGCGTGAATCATGAGTGCAGTATTGAATTGTAATATTAGTTTCATTGGCGGTGGCAACATGGCGCAAGCCTTGATTGGTGGTTTGATTGCCAGAGGTTTGCCGCCAACCCGTATTACAGTTTCAGACCCTGTAGAACAAGTGCGTGAATTATTAAAAGAAAAAGATGTGCATGTCACTGAGGATAATTTGGCCGCGATTGCAGATGCAGATATTGTGGTATTTGCAGTCAAACCACAGGTTTTGGCACAAGTATTGCGTCCATTGCACGGTCAGTTTGAAGATAAACTGGTGATTTCGATTGTTGCGGGCGCAGAAATTGCCACGATTTCTGAGTTATTACGTACAGAACGTGTAGTGCGGGTAATGCCAAATACGCCTGCTTTGGTGCAAACAGGTGCACATGGTTTGTATGCAACCGAACAGGTCAATAGCACTGACCGTGAATTGGCAAGTCAGGTTTTGGCAGCGACAGGTTTAACTATTTGGGTAAACTCTGAGGCGCAAATTGATGCTGTGACTGCAGTATCTGGTTCAGGGCCAGCATATTTCTTCTATTTGATGGAAAGTATGATTCGTGCAGGCAAGAACTTAGGTTTAGATGAAAAAGTGGCGACAGCACTGACGTTACAAACTGCTTTGGGTGCAGCACAAATGGCAATTACCAGCTCGAATACACCTGCAGAATTACGCAAAAATGTAACTTCACCAAATGGCACGACCCAAGCGGCAATTGAAGTGTTTGATCATGCGCAAATTTCACAAAATATTCAGGCGGCATTGGCTGCTGCTAAAACGCGTAGTCAAGAATTAGCGCAAGAGTTGAGTGATAGTATTTAATTATTGAAAAACAATGAATTTAAATTTTAGGAAAGTTTAAGTATGGGTGCAAATTCTGCGCTAATTTTTGGCATTATCATTAACGTAGCGATTTTGCTCGTATTCTTCCGTTTCTTAATGCAATTGGCAGCGGTGAGTCCTTATAACCCTGTGGTGCTTTCAACCATTAAAGCCACCAAAATTGTAGATGTATTTGGACGTATTTTTCCAACGGTTGGCAAAGGTCGAGTTAACTCTGCAGCCTTGGCTTTGTTGGTGGTGTTGTATCTACTCAAAATTTTTGGTGTTATGTATCTCAATGGTGCGATGCCGAATAGTCCAATTCACTTACTGATTCTGACTTTTGTGACCATGATTCAGGATTTAATCCGTTTCTGTCGTTATTTGATTTTTGCCACCATTATTTTGAGTTGGGTGGTGATGTTTACTCAATCTCGTGGCCCTTATATTGAGGTGATTCAAGAGTTGGCAGAGCCGTTATTAGCACCATTTCGTCGTTTATTGCCGAACATGGGCATGATTGATTTGTCGCCAATTATTGCATTTTTGGCTTTATATATCGCTGAAATTATTATGAATCAGGTAGCGATTGTATTGCTGACTGGCTTATAAGTCGCATTATCCTAAAACATTAAAAAGGACTCAAATCGAGTCCTTTTTTTGTAGTTTAAGTTTGGGCTGACGACCTTAATGAGTCTTCAGAAATACAAATAACCTGCATCTTGACCTCCTTCTAGGCGAAGGAAGGTGCTGAAAAAAGAGAGCGCAACGACTTTAGTGCGCTTCATCCCAGTTATTGCCTTTTCCGACTTCCACCACCAATGGTACAGAAATTTCCACCACAGATTGCATGACTTCTGCCAACTTCTGCGCGAGTTCATCTGCCGCATCTGCATCGACTTCAAATACCAATTCATCGTGTACTTGCAGCAACATTTTGGCTTGCGCTTGCGGTAACATTTTGTCGACTTCAATCATCGCCATTTTAATAATATCAGCTGCAGAGCCTTGTAATGGCGCGTTAATTGCCGCACGTTCTGCCGCTTTACGTACCATCATATTACGTGCAGCAATATCTGGCGTATAGAGGCGACGACCTAAAATAGTTTCTACAAAACCTTGTTCTAGCGCGACTTGGCGGGTACGTTGCATATATTCATAAATGCCCGGATAACGCTGGAAGTATTGCTTGATGTAGTTTTGTGATTCTTCACGGGTAAACCCAAGCTGACGAATTAAGCCAAATTCCGACATGCCGTAGAGCAGACCGAAGTTTACAGCTTTGGCCTGACGACGCTGATCTGAGGTTACGTCTTCTAAGGCAATACCCAAGACTTCTGCCGCAGTACGGCGGTGCACGTCTTGTCCATGGTTAAAGGCATCGAGTAGGGCATCATCTTGTGAAAAATGTGCCATTAAACGCAATTCGATTTGCGAGTAGTCGGCTGCCAACAACACGCGACCTTCAGGTGCGACAAAGGCTTTACGAATTTGACGACCAATTTCGGTACGAATTGGAATGTTTTGTAAGTTTGGATCAGTAGAAGATAAACGCCCTGTTGCAGTCAAAGCTTGGTGATAACTGGTATGCACTCGATGCGTATCGTTGTTGGCTTGTTTCAGTAAGCCATCGGTATAGGTGCTTTTGAGTTTAGATAAACCACGGTAGTCTAAAATTAAACTACTGATCGGATGCTCAATTTTTTCCAAAACACTTTCACTGGTACTGTATTGACCTGTTGCGGTTTTCTTGCCGCCTTTGAGTCCGAGTTTATCAAACAGGATTTCGCCCACTTGTTTCGGTGAGCTGACATTAAAGTTTTCACCTGCCAATTCTACAATTTGGTTTTCCAAATCTTGCATGGTTTGGGAAAAATCGACACCCAATTGATCTAAAAATTTCAGATCAAGCTGAATGCCATTTTCTTCCATACTGGTCAGCACACGCGCCACAGGCATTTCGATGTTGTGCAAAATATTGACCAATTCAGGATGCTTTTGTAGCTTCGCAGACAGCACTTCATATAAACGATACGTAACATGCGCATCTTCTGCAGCGTAGTGCGCAGCCGTTTCAATTTCAATTTGATTGAAAGTTTTTTGCTTGACGCCTTTGCCTGCAATTTGCTCATAAGATGTGGTCAGGTGGCTTAAATATAAGCGTGCCACATCATCCATGCCGTGACGGGTTGCGACAGAGTTAAGCACATAAGATGCCAACATGGTATCGAAATACCAACCTTGTAAATGAATACCGTGATTTTCAAGCACATGCGCATCATATTTTAAATGATGCCCAATTTTATCCACCGCATTATTTTCTAAAATAGGTTTGATTTGTGCCAAAACCTGATCACGGTTGAGCTGCTGTGGTGCGCCCTCATAATCATGCGCCAAAGGTACGTAATAGGCATCTTTGGCATCGAACGCGATAGAAAAACCAACAATTTCTGCAACGCGATAATCCAGACTGGTGGTTTCTGTATCAAAGGCAAAACGCTGTGCAGTTTGCAAGCGTTGCAGCAAAGCATCCCAATGCGCCTGATCTAAAATGGTGTGGTATGTTGCTGCACCGAGTTGATCATCAACACTGCTTTGCGTGGCTTGATCTTCAGTTTCAATTTCATTGGCTGTCGGTGCGGCGACTGTTTTTGCAGCTTGTTTATAATTGCTGTTATTTGGATTATTTGGATGATCGAGCGATTGTAATTGATTACGGAATTCTAGCTCGGTATATAAATTGCGTAAGGCTTCAACATTAGGGTCTTGTAGTTTTAGATCGGCATAACCAAAGTTCAGATCAAGGTCACAAACAATGCTGGCGAGTTGATGATCTAGCGCGATGCCATCGGCATTGTCTTTAATATTTTGTCCGACTTTGCCTTTAATATGATCGACATTTTCTAAAATCGCACCAATCGAGCCATATTCGGTCAGTAGTTTTGCAGCAGTTTTGGCGCCAATGCCGGGCACGCCCATAATACCATCGGAAGCATCACCCATGAGGGTCAGATAATCAATAATTTGATGCGGCCATACGCCAAACTTGTCAAATACAGCCTGAATATCCATTGGCTTTTCTTTGAAGCTGTCTTCAAGGGTAACTTTTTCAGTCACCAACTGCGCCATGTCTTTATCGCCCGTAGAAATCAGTACTTGCTGTCCTTCGGCTTCGGCACGTTTGGCTAAAGTTCCAATAATATCATCGGCTTCTGCGCCTGGTAGCATGTAAAGTGGAATACCCAAAGCACGAATTAAAGCATGTAAGTATGGAATTTGCTGAGAAAGTTCCTCAGGCATACTTGGGCGGTCACCTTTATAAATTGGCGATAGTTCGTGACGGAAAGTCGGCTCAGGCGTATCAAAAATTACCGCCATGTGAGTAGGCTGAGTACGACGCATCAACTTTTGAATCGCAGAGATCGCGCCACGAATAGCATTGGTATGTAAACCAGTTGACGTGGTTAATGGTGGTAGTGCGTGAAAGGCACGAAATAGAAAATATGAGCCATCGACCAAGACAAATGGTGGCATGGATTGATTCCTTCTGCAAATAAGCAGTTTATTGTACGTGATTTTTGCAGTTGTCGCAGAAACTGATTTTTAAGGCAAGTGTTGCAGACGCACAGTTACCGAATTGCTGATGAATCCTGATTCAGAATCGTGCTGTCTGTTGTATGATCGGAGCCATGACAATATCAATAAAATGAAGAGCAATGCAGACAGGGCAGAATGAAATTCGAATCATTTGGTTCATGCTATTAATCATAATTTCAATTGGCGCATGGTGGCTCGGTGTGCCGATGCTGAGTTATATCTGTGCAGTTGCTGCGGTGGTCAGCGTGATGTTTTTTGTGGGACGAGTGCAGAACTCACTGGAACAGGTTGTGGATGCACAGTCACAAGTACAACGCCAAAGCTCTAAAACTCCTTTATATATCGCCGCTTTTATTGCTTTTTTAGGAATATTGCTGGATTGGTATTTACTGACATCTATTGCTTTAAGTGCATGGATTTTTATGTTGTTGCGATGGTTGCAGCGTTTGGAGCAAGGACTGTATCAATTACAGCAATTACAAAGTGCCGCTAAGCTTCAGGCGCATGCTCAAAAGAGCTATCCTCAAAAGACCAATGCTCAAGAGAAAAAGGTTCAAACGCAATTCGCAGAGCATATTTTAGCCAATACATCTGAAGTTGATGCAAGTCTTTCATCAGTTAAGGCAAATGTGGATGATGGTGTTATATCAACCGCTTCTCAACCTGAAACCATCGCTATTCAATCTGATTCCACATTATCGAGCGAGCCGAATTCTGTTCGGGAACAAGCAGCTCAAGTTTCTTATCCATATCAAGACCAAGAGTATCTACATCAAGAATATTCAGCTCCAGATTTAGCCAAATCCTCAAGGTCTGTTGCACCTTTTGCAACTCAGTCGCGCTCATCAAGTAACAGTTTATTGCAACAAGCTCAATCATGGCTGATACATGGTAATCCTGTATTAAAAGCAGCAATTGTAGTGTTACTCATAGGCGTGGTGTTACTGCTACGTTTTGCTACTGAACATTGGCAATTTAGTTTGGCAGTGAAACTTTTGTTCGTTGCTGGCGTGAGTGCAGCAGTGACAGTATTCGGTTATCTGTTACGCAACAAAAATCGCAGCTTTGCTTTGGGTGTGCAAGGTTTGGGGTTGGCTGGGCTGTGTCTGACCTTATTTTTTGCCTATTACAATTTGGTCATTCCAAATTTAGCTATCGCCAGTCTGTGTTTTATTGTGGTGATGTTGCTCACGCTCTGGCTGAGTTTAAAACAACAATCAGTCGAACTTGCCCTCATGGCAATGCTGATTGCGTATTTCGCACCGTTTACTTTACCTGTTCGTAATGCAACAGCCATTGAATTTATTGCCTATTATTTGCTGATTAATATTTCGGTTGCCATTTTAAGTAGTTTACGTCCGTGGAAATATTTAAATCAAATTGCGTTTTTAATGACGGTTGTGGTGGGTGGCAGCTATGCCTTTTATCATGGTTATATCTTTGAACGGCAGGTGCTAACGCTTTTAGTTTTGGCGCATGCGGCTATTTTTATTTGGTTGGGTTTTCGCTTTAGTCAGCTTTTGGCACAGGAAGATGTCGCCACGTTTCAGCTGAAACCTATTTTAGACCTTGCCTTGATTTTTGGCGCACCCATTGTCGGTTATGCCTGTTTATATCTGATGTATTTTGAAGAAACAGCAGAGCAGGCAGCCTTTAGTTTGTTATTTGCGGTGGTTTTTGCAGGTTTGTATTGGCTGACCAAACAGCATCGGCAGACACAATTTATTGCACAAAGTTATTTCAGTTTGATGCTGATTTTTAGTGTGTTGATTCCACCTATTTTACTGCCTGAACAATGGAGTGTCATTGGTTGGGCATTACAAGGCGTGGCTGTGTTTATTTTTGCCTTTATTCAATATTCTAAAATTAGCCGTTATTTGGCACTAGGTTTGTTTGCCGTAGCGGGCTTATCTGGGCTGTATTATTTAGTAGAGTTGCCTTATTTCGAGCGCAGTATTTATTGGGTACTGAGCCTAAGTTATGCCACGGTTGTGGTGTTTTCCAACAGCCGTGCAGCTTTCAGACAACAACTGAGCACAGCAACCACGAGCGTACTGTGTTTAATGATGTTGTCTGCAACCAGTTTATGGCTATGGTTAGGTTTAGATTACTTTGATGGAGAACTTGCAACCGTACAGACGCTTTTGGCGGTGGTGGTCATTTATTTACTTATCAACGAAGTACTACTTTCTCGTCAAGCGACATGGTCATGGCTATTGCCCAAATGGTTAGGTCTAACGCCAGTTTCGCTCACTGCAGCAGGTTTATTATTCAGCCGTAGCTATGATGGAGCGGTGCATTGGGTTTCGGGTACTGAACGTCTGCTATTTGCCTTGTTTGCAGGCGTGCTCAGTGTGTTGTGGTTGCGTCCTTTATGGACTGTCCGCAGCGACAAAGAATGGCTGAGTTTAGGACTGTTACCCATTTTGGCGATGGCGAGTTTAACGCTGTTACCACAGCATCCGTATAGCAGCGTGGTGATTTTACCATTGCTCTTTGCGGCGTGGTGTTGGTGGCAACAACCGGATTCAGATTGGCGCAAATTTTGGTATGCGCGTAGCAATTTAATCTTCATGTTGATGTGGATGCTATGTTCACAACTGTTGACTGAACACGCATTTTACGGCTATGTACTGCCTATTTTGAATCCATTTGATTTGGTCAGTATAGCCATGTTGGTGGCTATTTTGTGGATGTTGAATCTGCAACGCAAAACCCATTTAGACCAAGGCTTGGCAGCGGTAATTATGGTCTTGAGTTTACTGTGGCTAAGTAGTTATGTGCTATTACGTGCCTTACATCTGTATTTGGGAACGCCAATCAACCAAATTGCTGTTTGGCAAGATGCCACTGTGCAGCTCAGTTTGACCTTGCTTTGGGTGAGTTTGGCTTGTATCGCCATGTGGATTGCCAGTCTGAAACAATTACGTGCCTTGTGGATTTTAGGCAGCAGTATTTTGGTGATTGTGATCTTAAAATTGGTGCTTTTAGATTTATCTAATATTGGAACTTTAATGCGCGTGCTGTCATTCTTTGCTGCAGGTTTAGGTATGCTACTGATTGCATATATTGCCCCAATTCCCGAGCCAGATCTCGTAAAAAACAACACTTCGCCGTCTTCCAAAGCTTGAGCAGATCCTCAAGTTTAGTTAGAGGCAAAGTGTCGAAGACTGAAACGATTACTTTAAGTCAGGTTCTCGTTTCAGTGCTTGGGCATTGGCATATTGATCAAGTTCTTCATTATTTAAAGGGCGCGATAAAGGATGATCAACAAAACCCATTTTGGGTACAGGAATTTCGATTTGGTTGTCTAGGAAACCATTACGGATACGTTCCTGCATTTCATCACGTACCTTTAAAAAGTTTTCTTGCTGACACCACACCGCAAACAACAATTCAATTGAAGATTCACGGAAAGCTGTAACTGTCACCGCGGGTTTAGGGTCAGACAGCACGAGCGGATATTGATTGGCGACACTGAGCAACACTTCACGCACTTTAATAATATCTTCGTGAAAATTAATCGCGAGGGTAATGGGCACACGTCGGATTGGAAACTTGGACAAGTTATGCACGGGTGCACGAATCAATTGTTCATTGGGTAAACGCACATAAATATTGTCTTGGGTCAGCAATTTAACTGAAAGTAAGTCAATTGAGATCACTTCACCTTCAATGGTGTGTCCGCGAATCAGGGTGATTTGAATGGTATCGCCCACTTCAAAAGAACCTTCGCCAATCAGGAACATACCACTAATTAAATTGGATGCCGAGGTTTGTGAGGCAAAACCCAAAGCCACGGTTAAAATACCCGCTGCACCTAAAAACACGCTGAGTTTAAAGCCTGCTTCTTTCAGGCTCGCCATCACAAACAGCAGGAAAATAAAGTAAAAAATCCCGCGTCGCCAAACTAAGCGTTGATGCGCATTAAAACGTGCGCCAATAGTGCGTACAAAAGTATTGGAAACAAAACGTGCAATTAAGAAACCAATCAAAGACAATACAATTGCGACCAAAATTTCGGTCAGACGATCTGTATTGATACTGGTAAAAATTCCTTTGAGGCTGTTGGTGATTTCTTTGGAAATATTGGAATCTGCCATAACATCCTCTTAGAAAAATGAATCAAACATATTAAATAAAGCACCTGCCGTTTCACGCGGTGGTTGCAAATAGGTCACTTCACCTGCATGTGGCGGGGTGCGATTTTCAATCCGAATTCGTGGCGGGCGGTCTAAACCTTCATGCATCACTTTAATTTGTGAAGTCCATAAACGACCTGTACTTTCGCTGAAAAATAAAGGCAGTGCAGGCACAGGCACATTCATTCGGTCAAAACGCAATTGTTGATTGCTGGTGTTGTGAAATTCAATCGGCGTGACGGCACGAAATGCACGTGGTTTTAATTGATGTAATTCGGTACGGCCATCGACTGCTGTGGCATAGCAAATTTCACCTGTACGATGATTGGGGCCAAACCAAGTATCTTTCGGGCGAATAATCGGCAAATCAAAAATGGGTTCACGTTGACCATCGACAAAGGCAGACATCCACAACGGTGTGCTGATATACAAGGTGCCGCGTTGCCCCGCAGGAATATAAATTGGATCGACAGGTTTAATCACCACTGAACGGTCTGCCAAACGAGGCATGAGCTGTAATTTACTTTGTGTAGATTTGAACATATAGCGTTCAATTTTCACAGGTTGTGGAAAGGCAAATTCAGGATCATCAATGTTATGCCATTGCTGTTCATAATCGTATTGAACCTGCGGGCGATAATATTCCAAACGCCATTCTTGCATACCACGGGTCAAACGTACTAAGAGTGAGCCAAATTGCCACGTTTTAGGACGATTGAGCTCAAACTCATAGTCACCCCACCATTTTAATTTAGCCGAATCAGTTTCTGAAATCTCATGATTTTGTGACAATGGCCTATCCCTTTCTTGATAAATCAGCGAAAACAGACTTCACGCTGTCATACGCTTAGAGTACACTCAAATTAAATTTTTTCATCATTATTATAATCGCTGATGCAAGTACTGAAACAATTACAAATACCGTATAGCTTTGCCAAACGCCATGGGGTGTTAATTCGTTATGAGGGCGATCATGCCTTTATTGTACGTCGTGAAAATACGCCGATGCTTGCCATTCAGGAGGCGCGTCGTTTTTTGGGGCATCCTGCACAGCATCAACTTTGTAGCGATCAGGAATTTCACCAATTATTAAGCAGCAGTTTTGCAGGTGATACAGGCGAGTCGCAGCAAGTCGCTGCGGGATTGGAAGATCACCCTGACTTGCTTAGTTTGGCAGATTCAGTTCCTGAAGCAGAAGACCTGATGGATCAGGAAGATGATGCACCGATTGTACGTTTAATCAATGCTTTACTGTCTGAAGCGATTCGGGTTGGCGCATCGGATATTCATATCGAATCTTTTGAGAAAAAACTGTCAGTCCGTTTGCGGGTCGATGGTCAGTTGCGTGAAATCGTGCAACCGCGCCGTGAACTTGCGCCTTTATTGGTGTCACGTATTAAAGTCATGGCAAAACTGGATATTGCCGAAAAACGTATCCCTCAAGATGGTCGTATTTCGCTCAGACTAGCAGGTCGTGAGGTCGATGTACGTGTGTCAACGCTGCCATCTTCGCATGGTGAGCGGGTGGTAATGCGTTTGCTGGATAAGCAAGCAGGTCGTTTAAACATGACGCACTTGGGGCTGATGCAAAATGATTATGAGCGCTTAAAGCAACTGGTACATCGACCACACGGGATTATTTTGGTTACAGGGCCGACAGGTTCGGGTAAAACTACGACCTTATATGCAGCTTTGTCAGACCTGAATGACGGTTCTAAAAATATTTTGACTGCAGAAGACCCGATTGAATATCAACTTGAAGGGATTGGGCAAACACAGGTCAATACCAAAGTGGATATGACCTTCGCTCGTGCTTTAAAAGCCATGCTGCGCCAAGACCCAGATGTGGTGATGGTGGGGGAGATTCGTGACTTAGAAACCGCCGAAATTGCAGTGCAGGCTTCCTTAACTGGTCACTTGGTACTGTCTACCCTACATACCAATACGGCCATTGGTGCAGTCACCCGTTTAAAAGATATGGGAATCGAGCCGTTCTTGCTGTCAAGTTCATTAATTGGGGTGATCGCACAGCGTTTAGTGCGCACCTTATGTTCGCACTGCGCCACATGGCATGCTGCAGATGACTTTGAACAAGAACTCTTTAAAAGTGTGACCGATGCAAGCGATTTAAAACTTCCGCAACCGAAAGGCTGTGAACATTGCTCACATACAGGTTTTACTGGGCGGACTGCAATTTATGAAATTGTCCCTGTGGATGAAGCAATGCGCCGTTTGATTCATGGCAATGCCGCGGAATATGAACTGGAAGATTATGCACGACAGCAATCAGGTTCGATTCGTGAAGATGGATTGCGTAAGGTATTGGCAGGTAAAACCACTTTGGAAGAAGTGCTGCGCGTGACCAATGAAGCGGCTGAATAGCTAAAAAGTAAGGTTAAGATAAGAAATACAAAGAGTTGATCACTATATTGTTGATCAACCCTTTTTATTGAAATTCAATTTTAAAATTGCAATAAACGACGATGCTGCATTAACGGCATCGACTCTCGAATTTTGCTTTGTTCATCTAAATCAAAGGGCACTGTAATCAGTTGCGTACCTTCGTCTTGCACCATTGACAATAACTGTCCGCGTGAATTGGCAGCGCCTGAATGTCCCCAAGTCTGACGTTTTTCACCATGCCAACCTTGTTGGGCTGCACCTAAAACCTGACATTGACTGTCCATGCCACGCGCCTGCAAGAGCAATTGCCAATGCATTTGACCTGTGGTGTAAGTAAAAGCCGATGGCGCAGTTAAAATATTGGCGCCTTGCGCACGTAAAGTTAAGGCCAATTCAGGAAAGCGCAAGTCATAACACACCATTAAGCCAATGTTGCCAAACGGTGTTTTCGCCACAACGACTTCAGAGCCGGGTTCAAAAAACTTAGATTCCTGATAACCACCAACAGAGTCACCAACTTGCACATCAAACAAATGAATTTTGTCATAACGTGCTTCAGTTTTTTCTGGGCTAATACATAAACTGACCGTACGCACACGACCATCTGCAATTGTTGAACCATCAGGGCGATATGGGCAGGGCAATGTACCCGCCACAATCCAGATTTGATATTGATGTGCAAGCTGTTCCAAACGCTGTTGAATACTTTCAAACTGTGCCGCGGTTTCGCATTGTTTGCCTGCTGCAAAGCAAACAAAGTTTTCTGGAAAAACGATCAGTTCTGCACCATCGGCTTTACTTTGTTGAATCAATGTTTCAATGATTTTGAAGTTTTCCTCAATATCATTTTGTGAGTTCATTTGAGCAACAGAAAGTAAAGTCATCAAAGCATTCCTGAGTGAAGATCAAGCGTTCTGCTGATTTTGCTCAGCACATTGATCGAGATTATCTTGTTCTTTTTGTAGCTGTTTCACCAAAGGTTCGAACATATTTTGGTTGTTTTCATTCAGCTTCATGAGGGTTTTATGGGCATCTAATACCGTAGTGAGCATATTGCTATGCGTGACGTGTTCTTCTACCAGCTCACGCGTGCAGACAGTTGGGTCACCACAGTAATTTAAAATCACAAACACCTGTCCTAAGCCCATGCTATTGGCGAGCGTAGTAATGTCTGGATTAGTAGATAGCATAACTGCTTGAATGTTATGGATTTGTTTCAGTTTTAAGCCTAGCTTGGCCAATACACCTAAAACTGTACTGTCAATAAATGTAGTTTGGGTTAAATCTACAATTGCACCCACCACATTAGATTGCTGTTCAATTTTACTGAGTAGTTTGTCTAGACTAATACAAGATTGGGCACGCACTTCGCCAAAAAGCTTAAAGATATGCGTTCCATTCAAACTTGCATATTCAACATGACCTGTTGACATATAAATGCCATTTGCAGAGAAGGATTAGATAATTATCCCATAGCGACTATATAGACTCAAGTGGCTTACAGTCGTATATCTTGGGTTGAGAAGTTAACTGGCTGATTTATTGGTTATTTTGTTCGACACAAACTCAAGATCGCAATATCATCTGCTACATGATCGGGGGCTTGGAATGATTGATTTTGCAAGTGAAAGACCAATTGTTCAAACTGTTCATTCAAACCACCACTATAAGGTTCTAACGCACCATCGGAGCAGATAATAAACCGCGCCTGTTTATTTAATACGCACTCAAATTCCTCAACTTCTAAATCTTCAGTCAGTCCCAAAGGAAAACTACTGGTATTTAAAATTTTAGGTGCTTGATTGGGTTCGATAATAATGGCAGGTGGATAATGCCCCGCACTCGACCAACGCAGTTCGTGGGTTTCAATATTTAAAATCCCACTAATCATGGTGATATGCTTTTCAATATTTTCTTGAACCAACATGCCATTCAGCTTCTTAATCAGTTCGCGTGGTGTTTTGGAGCGACCATGAAATGCAGCCATCCAAGACGTTAGTAAACTACTAGTTACACCATGCCCAGAGACATCGGCTAAATAGAACATGATTTCTTTATCACTGATTTTCCAGTAATCAAACCAATCGCCTGACAAATAAGCCGAAGGCTTAAATAACGTATCTACACGGTAGTTGCACAGTTCGATAGGATTGGGCAGTAATTTTTTTTGTAGTTCAGCAGCTGAAGGTAAGTCGCGGCTGTCTTGATTGCGTTTATATTGTGCGTCTATTTTGCGTAAGGCTTGTGGTGGATTTTCTGGTAAACGACTCCACAACCAACCTGCTAAAGCGCCTTGTTCCCATGCTTGCACCAATGCTGTGCCTTCATCTTCAAAGGCCAATACAATCGTGGGTAAATTCCATTGATGTGTTAAATAATCTTGCACATCGGCAATTGCAATAATGGTTGGGTCATACAAGCTGATGTCATCTATGTGAATCATTTGCACACTAGGAAGTGTGTCGAGCACCTGTTCTAGATATGGAATATCACGTGTGGGTTGAATGAAATACATAGAGTTTTGTGTTGACCCTGAACCTAAACAAAGCGTTACTATAACAATGCCTGAATACTCAAGGAAAGTAAAAACTCACCTTGAGTAAAATGTTTTACAAATTATTCTTTGCTTTCTTCAGGCAGGTTTATTTCTTCTTGATCATCAAAAAGTTCTTCGGTTTCATCATCTACAAACGAAATACTGTCGGCATCGAGTCCTTTCTTTTCCGCAATTTCAAAGTTTTTACGTTGCAAGTAAATATCCCGAATCGCGGCATATTTATCGCCCTGTAATACTTGTTCTACATCCAAGAGTTGCGAGCGCGTATCTAGGCCGCGCATAACTTGCTCCGACCAATATAAACGGTCATTGCCATCTAAAATGTATTTTTGTGGACGTGCCTGACCATCTACAAGTGTGCCGAAACCATCACGGAAAGTACTTGGGCCGTAAATTGGTAGCATGACATAAGGCCCTGAAGGGACACCGTAGTAGCCCAAGGTTGTACCAAAATTTTCTTCTTCCGTGTCTAAACCTAAACGACGTGCAGGGTCAGCCATGCCTAAAGTAGTAATCGTATTTAAACTAAAACGACCTAAAGTTTTTGCGGCACGTAAAGGGCGGCCTTGAATCAATTGGTTAACCGCATTCCAAGGTTCGCCCAAGTTTTTTCGGAATTGACGATATGACCCGCGCACTTCACCAGGGACTTTCTTTGTATATTGAACCGCAAGTGGACGCGCGATATTACGATCTAACATATCGTTGAATGCATAAATCTGACGGTTCAATGGTTGCAGTGGGTCTTTGACTTCATCGGGTTGTGCAGCATTTGCATTCACTTTTAAATCTTTGGCTTTTACATTTTTTAATTCTTTAAGCGCATTCAAACGACTACTTTTAGTTTCAGAAGATGAATCTGCCGCAATAACTTCAGTAGTTTCTTCTTGAGCAACTTCTTCAGTAGAAGGCATTGTCGCATGTGTTGAGGTAATGAATCCTAAAGAAACAAGGCACACCCAAAGATATTTTTGTTGATACATAAAGAATCCTAGCGCTTAAATCTGAGTAAGCAAAAGCTGTTAAATCGCCGATGGGTATATAGTAACAGTTAATTGAAACGATGTATTAAAGCAAATTTGCTCAAAATGTGTGTAGAAAAAGCAAAAATGAACAAAAAATAAACACCCGATATATTTCTTTTGAAAAAAGTCTTGCAAGGTAAAATATTTGCCCTATAATGCACATCCATCGGCGGTGATGAGGATTAAAACTTCTGATAAAACAATAACTTGGTTAAGAGTGATTGAGTTGGGTTTTAGAAAGAAAGTTTAAAATAATTTAAATTACCAGTTGACACTTTAGAAATAAAGCGTAATATAGCCGACCTAGCTTGATGCTGACGAAGCATCGAGAAGATCATTAAGAGATTATGAAGAACAACTTGTGTGGATTTTTACTGATTGATTGATCGAAAATATTTCATTGATTGATTGGTTTAAATTACTCGAAGTTTATTTGAGCGAAATTTAAGTCAGAAAATTGATGAGCCAGATTTGGAAGTTTAGATTAAAACTTCAAAATGATTTTAACTGAAGAGTTTGATCATGGCTCAGATTGAACGCTGGCGGCAGGCTTAACACATGCAAGTCGAGCGGGCGAGGTTGCTTCGGTAACTGAGCTAGCGGCGGACGGGTGAGTAATGCTTAGGAATCTGCCTATTAGTGGGGGACAACATTCCGAAAGGGATGCTAATACCGCATACGTCCTACGGGAGAAAGCAGGGGCTCTTTATGACCTTGCGCTAATAGATGAGCCTAAGTCGGATTAGCTAGTTGGTGGGGTAAAGGCCTACCAAGGCGACGATCTGTAGCGGGTCTGAGAGGATGATCCGCCACACTGGGACTGAGACACGGCCCAG